>JAGQKQ010000044.1 GCA_020430005.1 Candidatus Omnitrophota bacterium | reverse complement strand
CAGTTGATTTCATCAAAAATGACCAGTTGATATTGCTCATCATGAAGAAGTTCCCGGCATTTGTCCCAGGCTTTGTTGGCGGTGGCTTTGTCTTGTTCAAAATTCTGCGTTTCCCAGGTAAAGCCATCTCCCATAATAAAAACATCACACTGCTCCGGAAACTTTTTAAAAAACTCAATCTCACCGGTTTTCCAATTTCCTTTAATAAACTGAACAATACCAACTTTATATCCCCGCCCCATGGCACGTATAGCCGTGCCAAAGGCTGACGTTGACTTTCCCTTTCCATCACCGGTATGGACAATAATCAATCCCTTTTTGACAGACTCTTTAATGCCTTCAAATTCGCGCGGAGCTTTGTCTTCATTCATATTATTCTCGATTCTTGATACTAGATACTTGATACTTGATACTGGCTACTAGACTCTCAAAAATCGAGCATCCAGAATCCAGCATCCAGATTTATCTCCTCAACATCCATAAAAAGAACGGACCGCCTAAAAGGGCCGTTAAAACACCGACAGGAATTTCCACTGGAGCGATTACCGTTCTGGCGATTGTATCACATAATGTTAAAAATAAGCCACCAAATAAAAAGGTAGCCGGTGTTAAATACCGATGATCCGATCCAATCAATAACCGCGCAATATGCGGCGCGATAATTCCGATAAACGCAATCGGCCCGCACACAGCGACCAGCCCGCCGATAATAAGCGAAACCAAAACAAAAATAATCTTCACCATAATGCTTACATCAACACCACGGCTCTGGGCGGTCTCTTCTCCCGTTGCAAACACGTTCAACTCATTCGTAAAATACCAAATCGTTCCGCATCCAATCAGCACAAACGGGAGAATGTCAAATAATGGCTTATATCCGAATACAAATAAACCGCCCATCAACCAGCGTGTGATTTTAAAAGATTCCGTGACATCGCTTAAATATTGAATAAAAATAATCAAACTGGCAAAGAAAAAACTCACCGCTACACCCGCCAGCAGCATGCGGGCTGTTGATGTTTCATTGTATTGAACGCGGGCCAACGACCAGACAATCAAAATCGATAACAGCGCGCCTAAAAATGCAAAAATCGACACACCGGAAATACCAACAAGACTAAAAGATAACCCCAACCAAATATAAACGGACGCCCCTAAGGATGCCCCCGTTGATACACCTAGTGTGGAGGGTGAAACCAACGGATTGCGGAATAAGGCCTGAAAAACCATTCCGCAAAGCGCAAAGGTGGCTCCGGCTAAAAAACTGACCAGGACACGCGGCAGACGAATCTGCCAAAAAATCTTGGTCGCTACGCTGGATTCCTGAGAAGAAAAAACATCGGACCAACCAACCGTTGATGAACCGAAGAATGGCGATACCATCAATACCATAACGGCCAATACAAAAAGAACACCAAGCATTCCCCCGCGATTCTTAAAAGCCGCTTCCATTAATGTGCCTCCGGAACAATAATTGGATGACCTTCCACAGGATCGGCCAAAAGATGAAAGTCCGTTTCAAAAACATTCTTCAAATGGTCAGCCGTCATAACATCTTTCGATAATCCGTAATAACAAACATGCCCCGCCTTTAAAGCCACAATCTTTTCACTCCACGTTAAAATGTGATTCAAATCATGCGTCACATGCAAAACCGTTATGCCGAGGTTACGACTGACATCACAAACGGTTTTTTGAACATCTTTTTGAAATTTAGGATCAAGGTGAGTGGTAGGCTCATCTAAAAGGAGAATGTCGGGTTCCTGGGCCAACGCCGCGGCCAAATATGTTTTCTGCCGCTCCCCTCCGCTCAATTGATTCAATGGACGCAAACGCAAGTCCGATAAACCTGTTAACTGAACCGCCTTTTCAACAGCCTGTTGGTCCTCTGAGGTCATCGGAGAGAAAGCCTTTAAATAGGGATATCGTCCCATCGTCACAAATTCATCAACCGTATACGAAAACGCCGACGATAAATGCTGCGGAACATAGGCTACACTTTTGGCCAATTCTTTTTGGGAATAGCTCGATAATGGCTTTCCCATAATACTAATCGTACCTTCGCCGCCTTTAACAATCCGGTTGAGGCATTTCAATAACGTCGACTTTCCGGAACCGTTGGGTCCGATAATCGAAACATACTCTCCTTTGACAATAGACAGGTTAATATCATTAAGAACATTTCCCTTATCGTAACGAAAGGCAAAATTTTTTAATTCAACAGCTGAGTTTAACATATCTTTATGTGGTCCGTGATCAGTGATCTGCAAAGATTATTTTTTTCTTCCATCTTCCCTCTCCCTTCTTCTACCTTTAATTCCAATCCACCTCCGGGTGGATAACACGCGCGATATCTTCAATCACTTTCACTAGACGCGGACCGGGAAGACTTACATAAGGTTTGCTGAAAATATGAATGCGTCCATTCTGATAGGCGTTTAATTCCGGGAGCATATCCCAATCTTTCTTCACTTCATCAACAGCATAGGGCGTTTGGTCAAGACTGCCGATAAGTTCAATAATCACATCCGGATTCATTTCCAAAATTCCCTCCGGTGTCACAATCGGACTCACCACCAGCTCAACACCTTGAAACGCATTCACTCCACCAGCAGCCTCAATGATTTTATCAAAATAAGTTTTATTGCCGGCGATATACACTTCACGAATACTCCCTTCTCCCAGTGGTCTAAGATAGGTAATCATGACCTTTGGCTTTGGAAGATCTTTCGTCTTTTCACGAACCTCATCCATTTTGTTTTGAATGGCATTGGCAACCTTTTCGGCCTCGCGTTCCTTTCCGACCTTGGCTCCTACTCGGCGAATGGAATCCATAATCCCCGGGATATTTTTGGTTTCAATCGCGAGCGTTTCAAAACCCATGGCATCCATTTTTTGCTGCTGCTCTTCACCATCATTAGTCAGCACCACCAAATCCGGCTGTAATTGAAACACCATTTCGTAATTGGTATCCATAATGCCGCCAACCTGAGGTAAATTCAGCGCTTCCGGTGGAAAACGGCAGTAACGGGTCACCCCCACAACACGATCACCAGCTCCAATGGCAAACAAAATTTCCGTTGCCGAAGGCATTAACGACACAATCCGTTTATATTCTTTAACGGATTCGGTATGACCGTCTTGCACTGTGAACGATAAGAATAGAACAATAAATGTTAATAAATGTTTTATCTTTTTCATGTGCTCTGTGCTCCGTGGTCTGTGGTCTGACCTTGATCACTGATCACTGATCACAGGCCACAGATCACTATTTCTTTTCCAATAAATCGCAATACCAAAATCCCGTATTAAAGACATCCGAATCGTCACTCGGACAAACATCGTTATCTTGCTTAGCAGCGGGTTTGTATTTTTTATAAACGATATCGCCTCTTTCGCAGCGAATCGGATTCTTAAAAATCGGACCATCATAAACAAAGGAATGAAACTCTCCGTTTTCTCCGCAAGGGTCAACATTTTTAGGAAAATCTTTTAAAAGCTGTTCATCGAATTCCCGACCGGCAAACGATTTGTCCAAATAACGATCATTCACACAAACAAGGACAGTTTTAAACCCCAGATCGATAAATTCTCTGGCCAGCTCATCGGTGGGACGTTTCCAGATGGGAAACACACCGGTCATTCCCACTTTGGCTAACTGGTCTTCCCGATATTTTTTTAGGTCCTCCAGGAAGATATCACCGAAAATGGACTGCGTTACACCAGCCTCTTTAAACACATTTAGCGTTTCACACATAGAGTTATTATAGGCTTCCATCGTCGGCATTTCCGGTACTACCAGTTGATGCAAAGGCAGGCCGATTTCCTCAGCCTGCCTTTTAAGTAATTGGACCCGCACCCCATGCATGGAAACACGGTTGTATTGACCGTTCACAGATGTCAACAAACTATGAATGTTGTGCGTTTTATTTTTTAGAACATGGTACAGCGTTAAAGACGAATCTTTTCCACCGCTCCAATTGAAAATGGCTTTACTCATATCGCTCCGCTCATGTGATCAGTGGTCCGTGGTCTGTGATCCGACTCCAGACCACAGATCACCGAGCACAGACCACATATATAATTAGAATTTCACGCTCGCTCCCACCACATAATTCCGTTCCGGTGCGGGAAAATAGTTCTTGGCCGAACTGGAACCCGACTTAGTGACCACGGAATTATATTTTTCATTTGTAATGTTGTTGATCGCGGCAAAAACCTCCATATGTTCGTTCTCAAAGGCCAGCTTGGCATCGAGAAGATAATGAGGTTTGACCGGCGTTGTACCATGAAGATCACCGTTGCTGATATCATTAATCGCCCAGCGCGATCCCACATAACTTCCATGAATGCTGAAAAGAAAATAATCCAGGAACTTCGTGGTCACCGCAGCGCTGGCTTGATATCGTGGAACCATCGGAATATCATTTCCTTTATTAGGACCTTCTTCAAACTCCGGGTTTTGCCAATTAAAGTTTGATGTAAAATCTAACGCATCAAGAAAATCGATATCCACAAGCTTTAGGATATCAACATCCCCGGTGAATTCAATACCAATCCGCTTGGTTTCCGGATAATTCGTATTTGCAAACGTTGACGGATCAAAATAGATTTCATGCTTCAACCTCATCATATACGGTGTCAATGAAACAACAACCGTATCGTCAAAATTGTGTTTAATACCCGCCTCAAACTGAATTCCCCGCTGCTGCTCCAGATCTGTATTCAATGTCCCGGAGAATATACTATACCACTCATTGGTTTGTAAAAAGCGGAAAGTTTGCTGCGCACTAAAATGCACATTTGATCCCGGAGCGTATTCATATTTGGCCCCTCCCATCGAAACAACCTCCTCGGCCGTATCGCTGTCAAAATTGGCGATGTTACGCTGATCGAAACTGTATTCCGCCTTTTGATAACGGGATCCTGCATTAAACGATAAGTTTTCAAGAGTTTCAAATTCCAGGAATCCGAAAATACCGATTTCATCTTTAACAATCGTAATATCATCGGTGCTAAACACACTCCCACTCCCTAGAATATCCTGTTCATATTGATAGTAATCAACACCTGTCACAAAATTGACGTCATGATCCAGAATTTCCCGGTCAAAAATATACTTTCCTGTCACTCCCATGATATCATGGTTGCTTTTGGTATGTGTTTCAAATCCGGCAAATTCATTGAACTCAGAATACGTATCGAGGTTTCGGTAGTAATAGTCAATTATAACCTCGCCCAAATATCCGTCGTCCGGCCAAGGCGTCATATCAAAACCGATATTCACAAAGCGGTCTTTGGTTGAACCGGCATCCGCTTCTCCCGGCGATCCTTTTCGTCCCAGAGAATTCAGTTCAGCTTCGGATAGTCCTCCGGGCAGACCAAAGTTGTCTTCGTGCCAGCCAAGGTTTAAATCAACGGCAAATGTTTCCGATACATCGTAACCAAAACGGCCGTTAAAGTCCTTGGCTAAAACATCACTGTTTTGACGATATCCCCGTTCATCAAAGTATTGGGAAAATACGTAATAGGAAATATCTTTTTGACGACCGGAAAGCTCCGCGTTTATTCCCTGCTTATCATAGCTTCCGGTAAAAGCGGTTAATTTTCCGGACAAATCTCCTTGCCCCTGTTTGGTGATAATATTAATGACCCCGCCCACGGCATTATCGCCATAAAGCGCCGAGCCGCCGCCGCGGATAATTTCAATCTGCTCAATGGAATCCAACGGAATCTGAATTAAATCCGGAGCGGAAATGTCTGTCACATTCACCCGACGATCATTAACTAACACCAGAATATTACTGCGGGCGGTATCACCAAAACCGCGTATATCCACGGTTGTCCGTTTAGATGTTCCATAACTTTGAAGATTGGCTCCCACAGCCGCCTGCAATAATTCCGGAACCGTCCGGGCTGTAGAGCTTTCAATATCTTCCCTTGTAATAATTGTAATGTTACTGGCCAATTTGTAACCCAATTGACCAATTCGGCTAGCCGTCACCACAATTTTTTTCTGACTTTCAATCTCTGCATGTCCATCAACAGCAACCGCAGCCATCAAAATCAAACACATTAAAACCTTTTTCATACGTTCTTCCTCACTATGTTCGTAAACAAAAAAACTCCTAACCGAAATGAATCAGTTAGGAGTGCACCCTGCTTACTTAGTCCTATAAATATATGTCCATCCCCTGCCGTTCTCCGCGGCATGACATGTTTAAATACATTGGCAGGTCTTCTGACTTCCGGACTTCTTAAGAAATACGAGGTAAAATCTAAGAAGCAAGAAAAACAATCTTTCTTATATCTTATGTCTTACATCTTAATTCTGCCGTCGCGACAAAGTCGCAAGGCATCCTACTCCCCGACCTTCTCACCTTTACTTCAGGTAATGGTTTTGAGCGGGTTTCGTTTCCGGTTACAGCGGCGGGACCGCTCCCGAATTTCACGGGATTCCCTTTTATTCCTCATCTTGAGGAAACCAACATATACAAAGATAAAAAGAGCAAAATTTGAGTGGCTTTAATATAGACAAATTCCTAATTTCTGTCAATATATAAATATCTCGTTAACAGCATATCTGGGGGGGCGCGTACCTTACCCGAACATAAAAATTCATGCTAAACCACACAGAATTTATTCTTATCACCGGAATATTACTGACGGCTCTAAGAATCGCCACATTTAACCATTCCGTTCCCGCTTACGCTAAAATCTTTACAGAAAAGGGTTTGGCCAGCGAAAATCTTGGGGATATGACAACAGCCGTTCAATTTTACAAAAAAGCCCTTCGGCACGACTCTAAACTGCCAGATCCCTGGTTTTATCTGGGAGAAATTTACCAAGAGCGAAATGATTTTACTAGCGCCTTAATGTGCTTTCAAAAAATCACCAAAATTCATCCCACCGAAAGAAAATTCGGCCTGGCCTACTATGAAGTTGGCAGAAACCTGCTTAAAGAAGGCTATCCGGCAGAATCTATTCCATTTTTCAATACATCCTTCAATCTGGATCCCTATCGGCCCGAAACATTTTATCTTTTGGCTCAAGCTTATCTCCTTACTGGAGACCAAGAAAGCGCCCAAAGAAAACTTGATCTGTTAAAAGGTTGCGGATACGCATCCACTCAATGTAGAAAAAAAGTTGAACCCTGGATTTTAGAGCTGGAAGGAAAACTTGATGAGGCAAAATAAATTCCTTATATTTATTCCGTTTTTGATATCCATCTTATACTGGACATATCTTCTGTGTACAACCAGCATGGTTATTGTGTTTGACGCAGCAGGTTATGAAAGCTCGGGGAGCCTTATTCACAATGAAGGGATTGTCGCATTTTTTAAATTACAACCAGAAAAGGTTGGATTATATCCTTACATAATCTCCATTTCCATGGGCATAGCAGAAAAACTTTCCATGTCCTATCAAACAGTTCAGGCCTTTATCCAGATTTTATTTTTATTCTCAGCTCAGATTTTGATCTATAAAACTTTAAGACAACTCAATATCAATAAATATATCACATCCATAATTGTCCTCTACTTCGGCATTTCACCGGCCATGGTCAATTCGGCACTTAGCCTATATAGCGAAATTATTACGTATCCCTTCACCTTGGGAGCCTTCTTATTAATCATAAAACTATGGAAGTCCATTCCCGAACACAAACTCTTTAAGATGATTTTCTATAGCATTAATTTTAGCTTTCTTTTTGCCCTTCTCAGCCTGTCACGAGCCGTCAATGAATACATATTCTACGCATGCATTTTAACAATATTATTGTTCTCACTCCGGTATCTGTGGACAAGGGAAACTCGAACTTTTATTCACCTGCTTACTGTCGTAATCACCTGCTGCCTTTCTTTTTATACCTTCCTTTTGCCTTACAAACTCATGAATTATAAATATAACGGCTATAAAGTTCTGACGTCCGTTGGCTCTGAATCACTCTATTCGACAGCTATCGGGCGTGTTCGTAATCTCACCAGAACAAACCTATTAACTTTCCTGGCCAATGTGGCCGGCGAACGCGTTTGCCGAAATATGTTCGGAAAAGAAGAATGTTCTTTTTGGTCTGATGAACATGATTATATTTTCGGATTACAAAAAACACAGGAACTAAAGGCGAAGAATTATACTAATGACAAAATCAATGACGCTTTAACGGCTTTAGCTATTGAAGAAATTATGAAAAAACCTTTCCAATATACATTTCTGACCATGGCCGAAGGATTAAAGCTTGTCTTTTGGGAATCAACTCTTATCGGATACGTTAATTATCCCCAGTGGCTGCAAAAAATATTTCTCTTCACAATCTTTAAAAACGGCCTTAGACTGATTATATTTTTCTTAACCTTTATTTCGATTATGTTCAGTATTATATATTGTCTAAGAAATCTTCGGGAAATTTATATATTCGATGATTCAAAAAACAATATAACCCTGCACCTTCTTTTTATGTTGGTCATCATTATAACCAATACCGCCTTATATGCCCCTTTTAAATCAGTTCCCCGATACGGCTTTCAGGTTGTTCCCCTTTATTTGATCACAATAGGTTGTATGCTGGATATTATATTTGCTAGACGCAGGTAAAGTACTTATCATAAGCACTTGCTGGCAGGATGTTCAATTTTGAACATATTTTGATAGGCCATTTCAAAAATTTCATTAAATCATAACTGGTTTTGTAATCACGAAAGGTCTTGGGGGTAATGGCCATAAAGGAATCAAATTCTTCTCTAGCCAAACCCAACCGCTTTATACAAAGATTAATCACCTTCTCATCTTCAATAACATAAACCTCTTTAATACGCCCAAGAGCTTCTTCCCGGGTCATTTGTCCCGAACGAACCAGCGCGGAATAGTTATAAATCCGACGGTCAATATTAAATTTTGTCCGCATAACATAGGCCATCAGGCTTTGGTAAAGATCGTCAAAATAATGTGCTCCCGGGTAAACCCAATCCAATTCTTCTTTAATAAGTTTTTCCGCTTCCGAACGAATATAATTGTAATAATACAAAAGCGGCACGGTTTTAATGCCATTCAATACCGTATAAAAAAACATTTCCTTGAAACCCAAATTAAACCCGGGATCCTCCGGTGTCCACGGACGCAATGGTGTTTTACCATACAATTTATGGATTTCCTTTACATATTTTCCATCAAGAAAATTCCACTCCAGCGGAGCAATCCCCTCTGTTCGAAACGACTGTCCAATAAAAATATATTTCACATTTTCCTTATACGCGACACTATAAAGAGCCGTGGCAATACCAATGTCTGTCGGGGTGCCGAAATCCGGCGTCGACGCCTTTAAGAACGCAATACGCAAATCTTTCGATTCCCGCCAATCCGATGTAATGGTTCTCAGCTCAATACCAAGCTTATCCGTCGCTTTTTTCATATTCTCTCCGGCCACCGGATTACCAAATCCGTCATTAAAATGCACGGCAATAGGCCTTAGACCCCAAACTTTCCTGGCCATATATAAGGAAAATATACTATCACGCCCTCCACTAATACCGAGAACACAGTCATATTTATTATCCTTACCGGTTTTCTTGATTTTTTCTATCGAGGAGTTCAGAATAGCCTGGCCCTGGGCATTGAGAGGAAATTGTTGTTCTAGTTTATCATGAAGATGACAATACGCGCACACACCGTTCTCATCAAAATTGTGGCCGGGAACGGTTGTGTCGATAACACAACGCTGACAAACTTGATATTCTATTTCTTGGAGACTAACAGGAAGCGTCATACCTTACTGAGACACCTTATGGAATAAATTCAAAATTTTGTTTTTCTAACATTTTTCCGATAGAGGTCCCTTTTTCTTTACGTGCCGGAACAGAAAATTCAACGGGAATTAATTTACCCGCGAACTCATTATAATCACCCTTGGCCAAAACCCCTTCCTTACGTACAGCCAAAGAACAGCCAATCATTTTCTTTCCTTCATAAGGACCACCCACAATATAACCGACACTGGTTGTTCCCACAATCACTAAATTATAAAATTTTGCCAATGTCGTGTATGGTTTCATCCACTTCTCACCGTAAGGATCGTCCTCTTCCGTAATTGAATAATCGACCGTCCATGAAGACGGTGACAATATAATTTGTGCGCCCATACGGGCCAAGGTATGCCCAATACAAATCCCATCGATATAATTATCCGCGCAGATATTGACCCCGATAATCCCAAAAGGTGTTTCCACAACACCCAACCGGTCTCCAATTTGGTAAAATTCCTGCCCTACCTCCAGAACATTAATCTTTCGGTACTTTAATAGGATATTTCCATCCGCATCGATTAAAACAGCGCTATTATAAACCTTATCGCCATCACGCTCTGTTAATCCCGCGCAAACATAGATTTTGTTTTCTCTGGCCTGGTTTGCCAGGAGATCGCTGTATTTTCCCGGAATCGGTTCGGCTTCTGTTTTAGCACTGGGATGCGTCCAGGCGAGATCCAATGTCTCCGGAAGAAGAATAAGATCACACTGAAGCGCAGCCGCCTCGCGAATCATTTTTTGGGCACGCTCAAGATTACGATCCGGCTCTCCGCCTTCCACAAGAAGCTGTCCCATACCAATTTTGATTTTCTTTTCCATATCAAGTTCTACGATCTAAGATCTCCATTATACGCGCTTAACGATGCAAACACATGACCCCTAAACAGACAAAAACAATTCCGACAATCTTAAGCGGCGTTAAATGCTCCCCCAGGAAGATTAAAGCCAGCACCAGGACAAGTAAAAAATTTAATCCTACCTGTACAGGATAAGCAACGGTGATTTCCATTCTCGATAATGATACCGCAAATAAAAATGGAGCGAGAAAAAATAAAACCGTTCCAAAAATAACCAGAGGTGACTTTAAAAGCTCTATAAAATACCGAAAAATACTCATAAACGATTCAAACTGAACAGCGCCTAGCTCGTTCAGCCGCATCTTTATGACGAATGCCCCCACAGCATTACAAATGACGCTGAGAATCAGCATCCCCCAACTCAAGAAATACTCTTTCATGAAAATTGTCCTTTTGTTGTTCATTGGAATCTAAAAGATATTCCATGACGAACTGAGGTCGTCGACGGG
>JAGQKQ010000043.1 GCA_020430005.1 Candidatus Omnitrophota bacterium | reverse complement strand
TATATTGAAGGGGCCCGTCTTCAACTTTTCCCCGAGGAAAATCATAAATATGCCTTTAACTTTGCGCGCGGTTTTGGTGAAGAGAGAAGCGCGTTTTTAAAAGATCATGTCTATTCCATTCAAACAGAAAATCGCTGGGAAAAATGGCTGCTTGAATCCGAACTTGCGTATGACGAAGACGAATTGGCCACGGTTATTGATTCATCTCATCGTTTTGAAAACCTGCTGTTTAATATGAGTTTCCGGGATATCAACAAAGATTTTACGACGATCGCGAATCGTCCGTCTAACCGGGGAGAAATCGGTGGACTTTTTGAATTAAACTTTAATCAGCCTACTTACAACTTTAGTTCTACACTGGACGTCTATCATAACCGCGTCCTGCCTAATCCGGATCGCGAAGGGGCCTATAACTATGATTTCAACACGGCGTTTGATGTCACTGTTAATGACAGAACACGCTGGGGATCCAATGTTTATTATGTCTATACACCGGGAGATCTTTCATCACGGCGAAGTTTCCGTGTTCTGACAAACCTGACACGAAGTTTTAAACTGGCTGAACAAAAAGAATTATCTACCTTTATCGGAGGCGCTTTCCAGCGTAACCGTGTTGCCTTGGCCCCGACCTCGGACTTTGAGCGCTATTCTTTATCGACGGGATTCAGTCTGCCGATCCTGACCAATCTGCGCTATTTTACGAATTACGAATATTCCTGGGTTCAGGAAACAGAATCCGGAGACCTTTTGCAGCCGAACGTTTTAAACACAGGGATCTCCTATAATAAGCGGATCGGAGAGGATATTCATACAAATGTCAGCTTCAGTTATCGTAACGAAGAAAAAACAGAAGGGTTAAATAGTTTTCTTGCCGGGGAAGACAGTCTGGAGGCCAGTGTCGGAGTTACTTATCAGCCGACGGAAGACTTCGAGGTGTATCTTGACGGGCGTTTCCGCAATATCTGGAGTGAGGGAATTGATAACGTTGCCTTTAATGAATATGATATCCGCAGCGGGGCCCGCACATCATGGGAACTTCCGTTTAGCTGGAACCCTCAAGGAGTTATTAAAGGGGTCGTGTTTAAAGACAAGAACGACAATAAGATCTTTGACGAAGGGGAAGAAGGGGTTCCCGGCGCCAAGATTGAAGTCGGTAACCGTGAATATTTAACCGATGATGCCGGACTTTATTATGTCAAAGTTCGGGCGAAGCGTATCAACGTTTCTGTTGATCTTTCCTCATTAAAACAAAAACAGATTCTAACAACACCGGCGGCGACCGTTGTCAATATCGAACCCCGCCAGATGAATATTGTTAATTTCGGTATTTCGACGGAATCCGGTATTTACGGAGTTGTTTTCTATGACAAGAATGAGAATGGCAAACCCGATGCTGATGATGAATTTATACGACAAGTGGAGATCGTTCTTGATGGTAAAGATGCGGCCATGAGCGGTTTTGAAGGCGACTATTTCTTCAAGAAAGTAGAGCCCGGAAAACATACAATATCTATTAAAATTAGAACAATACCTTTAGAATTTTTACCTGCCGTGAAATTGAAGAATGAAGTGGAAGTAGCGGAAGGGACAACCTACGTATTCCATATCCCGCTGCGGAAACGATAAGACGTGATTTAACGTACCACGATATTTCTGACAAGATATCGCTGGGAATTTCTTACCAGAATCGTAAACTCAATATTCTTTAAAGACTTTTCTGAGATGAGTTTGGCCTCTTCCGGATTATCGGATGGACGTAACACATTTACACCGACAATCTCAGGAATCGTGACCGAAACCCGGTACGATTTTGTGGCGCTGACACTGGCCATCGCGTTGATGGACACGGAGACCATGAAGATCAGCATCAAACTGGTGATTAATGTTAGTTTTTTCATTTCAACTCCCTTTTTTCGCAGGCAAAAAAAAATCCCTCGAAAGATAGGGAGTTGTGTTTAACGTAACAAAATGTTACGGCAACCAGACAGCCATATTTCACCTTTCGGTGAAATTACAGGCTCACGGCTTTGTTTCTGTCCGACCTTAATGATTGAAAGTCGTGCAGAACTCTGAAAAACATCGATTTCTCGACGCTTCACAGAGGCCCTACCCTTTCGAGCAGTTTACCTTTACTTCATATTTTTAAAGATCTAATGTATTACATAGAGAGTATAACATATGATATGAACAAATGCCAAATTTGGTGGACAAATCCTGAATTTGTATTATGGTATTTAACAGTACAGGCCGAGTGTTTTAAAGCAGAATAGGCAAAACCCATTGAAATATAATAGATTATGAAAAACCTCGAACAATTGTTTGACCAGAAAATCGCTGCTGAGTTGGGGCTTTCTGTCCATCAGGTGGAGGGAACTCTCAAATTGCTGGATTCCGGGGCAACCGTGCCCTTTATTGCCCGTTACCGGAAAGAGGCCACCGGCAGTCTGGACGAAGTCAAGATTATTGAAATCAGGGACAGGGCCCTGCAATTAAAGGAGCTGGAGAAGCGTAGAGCGGCGATTTTAGCCTCTATTGAGGAGCAAGGCAAGCTTACCCCCGAATTAAGCGCAAAAGTCAAACAGGCCGAAACCATGGCCAAGCTGGAAGACCTGTATCTTCCTTATAAACCCAAACGCCGGACCCGGGCGACTGTGGCCCGCGAAAAAGGCCTGGAGCCTTTGGCAGATCTTATTTTCCAACAGAAGGGAATTGATCCGGCTGAGGAAGCGAAAAAATTTATCAATGCCGAGAGCGGGGTGGAAACCGTTGAAGATGCTTTAAGCGGAGCCAGGGATATTATCGCGGAATGGATTAATGAATACGCTGAAACACGGGAACGACTGCGGGACTTATACCAACGAAAAGGAATTATTTCGTCAAAGATATTAAAAGGAAAAGAAGAAGAGGGAGCGAAGTTTAAGGATTATTTTGATTGGTCACAGCCGGTGGATAAAGCTCCATCACATCGTATTTTGGCGGCCCGGCGGGGCGAGAAAGAAAATATTTTGACCGTCCATATTGCTCCACCGGAAGATCTTGCCCTCTCGATTTTACGTAAACAATTTTTAAAGGGTAAAGGGGCCGATGCCGAACAGGTGGAATTGGCACTCGTCGACAGTTATAAACGTTTATTGTCTGTTTCTCTGGAAACGGAGACACGACTTTTCTATAAAAAGAAAGCGGACCAGGAAGCGATTGATATTTTCAAAGACAACTTACAACAGTTATTGATGGCGCCGCCTTTGGGGCAGAAAAATATCCTGGCGATTGATCCCGGTTTTCGGACGGGATGCAAGGTGGTTTGTTTGGATAAACACGGACAGCTGGTGGCTAATGAGACCGTTTATCTGATCGGCAGTAAAGAGAAAACTGAAAAGACCGGTGAACTGATTCAGGCATTGTGTGAAAAGTATAAGATTGAATATATTGCCATTGGCAACGGAACAGCCTCACGAGAAACGGAGGCGTTTGTTAAAGGTTTGAACCTGGATAAAGCGATTCGGGTTGTGATGGTTTCGGAAAGCGGGGCTTCGGTGTATTCCGCGTCGGAGGTGGCGCGTGATGAATTTCCCAATGAAGATGTTACGGTGCGCGGCGCGATTTCCATCGGTCGTCGTTTGATGGACCCGTTGGCGGAGCTGGTTAAAATTGAACCGAAATCCATCGGAGTCGGGCAATATCAGCACGATGTGGATCAGAAACTTTTAAAAAACAGTCTGGACGATGTGGTCATTCAATGCGTTAATCAGGTTGGTGTTGAAGTCAATACAGCCAGTAAACAATTGTTGACGTATGTTTCCGGTTTGGGGCCGTCACGGGCGCAGGCGATGATTGACTATCGCACAGAACACAATGGTTTTAAATCGCGAAAAGATTTTCTAAAGGTGGCGGGGCTCGGTGCTAAAGCTATAGAGCAGGCCGCCGGATTTTTACGGATTGTCGGTGGAAAAAATCCACTGGATGCCAGCGCTGTTCATCCGGAATCTTATCCTGTGGTGGAACAAATGGCGGCTGATTTAGCCTGTTCCATTGAAGAGTTGACACGGCAGGAAGCGCTACAACAAAAGATTGATTTAAAAAAATACGTCACGGAAAACATCGGGATGCCCACATTAGTGGACATACAGACCGAATTATCCAAGCCCGGCCGCGATCCGCGTGAACCTTTCGAACTTTTTCAATACCAGGAAGGGATCCATACGATTGATGATTTAAAGCCCGGTATGAAATTGCCGGGGGTTATTACAAATATAACGGCTTTCGGTGTGTTTGTTGACATTGGTGTTCATCAGGATGGTCTGGTTCATGTCAGTCAACTTTCCGACAAATATGTTAAAGATCCCCGTGATGTTGTCCGTTTGCATCAAAAAGTGACCGTAACCGTGTTGGAAATTGATAAAAAACGCGGCCGGATTGCACTTTCATGTAAGAAGTAAGTAAGCGGTTTGCGGTAGCAAACCGCAAAGAGGTGATATTAATGGTTTGAAACGACCATGATTTAGGGGCGTTTCAAAAGTAAATATCACCGAGGAATACTAACTATTTCAGAAATGAGCGGGTTGCGAATGTGTCATCCCTGCGAAGGCAGGGATCCAGCAATAATAAAATTAATCATGGATTCCCGCTTTCGCGGGAATGACAAAAAGATGCAGGGATGGCATATAGAAATCTTAGATCTTAGAACTAAAAGGCGACCAAATGATTGACAATCGTTTTTTTCCTATGTAACATACTACCGTATTAGTATTTATAAACAAAAAGAGGTTTTTTGTGTTAATCTTTCGAAAAAAGCTAATCTTCGTTTTTATCCTTGCCGTTATGCTACAGGCCGGGGTTTGTTTCTTAAGCCAGCCCGTTTTTGCCAAAGAAAAACAAGAGAGTGTTTCAGCAGATTCTATGCTGAATGAAGCCTCTGATTCGATTAGGCATGGCAATTTATCGTCGTTATTAAATACCGAAAATCCTGTTCATCGCCGGTTATGGCAAACGGCTTTTGTGGTTATCTTGAGTTACGGGATTTTATTTTTACTGATTAGTGTAACGAACCGGCGGATTCGGGACTTAAAGGCCCGGCATGTCATTCGTAAAAACGCGATTTATATTTTCACGGCAACGATTTTTGTTTGCGTCTTCTTTATTTGGGTCCAGAATTTAAGTTCAATTACTATTTTTCTCGGAGTGGCCTCGGCGGGTATGGCCCTGGCCCTGCAGGAAGTTATTTTAAGTATGGCGGGCTGGTTATTAATTCTGTTCCGTCGACCGTTTGAAGTGGGTGACCGTATTGAAATAAACGGTATTAAAGGGGATGTTATTGATATCCGTGTTTTTCAAACATCTTTATTGGAGATCGGTAACTGGGTTCAGGCCGATCAAAGTACCGGACGGATTGTCAATGTGCCCAACAGTTTTGTTTTTAAGGAAGCCAATTATAATTACAGCCGTGGTTTTGAATTTATCTGGAATGAACTGCCGATCCTTGTAACCTTTGAAAGTGATTGGGAACGTGCGCGGGACATTATTTTGAACAACGCGAAGAAATATACCGAAGGTCTGGAAAATGACGTCCAGCGGAAAATTGAAGCGATGCGCAATCGTTATATGATTTATTACGGAAAATTAACACCGATTGTGTATGTGAACATCAAAGATAGCGGCGTGGAGTTAACCTTGCGTTATTTAACGGAAGCCAAAAAACGAAGATTCACACAAAATCAATTATGCCAGGCGATATTATCCGATTTCGCGAGTGATAATACCGTAAACTTCGCGTATCCAACATATCGTATTGTTAAAGATTAATAAGGGAATATTATGAGAATTGCCGTGACCGGATCGACAGGTATGGTCGGAAATGAGGTGATCCGTTATTTTAAAAAGCAGGGACACGCGGTAACGCGTATTCTGCGCACGGACAGTCATTTTTCTCCTAATGGAAGTACCATTCATTGGGATATTGTCAGTCGGAAAATTGATAAAAACGGTTTGGAAAATCATGATGTCGTTATTCATTTGGCCGGAGCTAACATTGCCGGCAAACGATGGACAGAACAGTACAAAGAGCAAATTCGGGCCAGTCGTGTTGATGGAACGCGATTATTATGCAAGGCGTTGGCCGAACTGAAAAATCCACCGAAGGTTTTGTTGAGCGCTTCGGCGATTGGCTATTATGGAAGCCGTGAGCCTGAACAGTCCATGGATGAATCAAAACTGATTGGCGAAGGTTTTCTGCCGGAGGTTTGTGATCAGTGGGAAAAAGCCACCCGGCCGGCGGAGCTAGCCGGTATTCGAGTTGTCCATATGCGAATCGGGACCGTTATCAGTACCAAAGGCGGGGCATTGGCGAAAATGCTGCCTCCGTTTAAAATGGGATTAGGCGGACGCCTGGGTTCAGGACGGCAAATGTTCAGCTGGATCGCTTTGGAAGAATTGCCGCTGGTAATGGACCATTTGATCAAGAATTCTAAATTATCGGGTCCGATCAATGTTACGTCCCCGAAACCCGTCTCGAATGCCGAATTTACCCGCATTTTGGGAGAGCAATTAAAACGGCCGATTTTTTTCCCTGTTCCGGCTTTTGGTGTTAAAGTATTATTTGGAGAAATGGGAGACCGCCTGCTTTTAGAAGGCGCCCAGGTTGTGCCGCGCCGTTTAAAAGACAGCGGCTATGAATTTCAGTATCCGACGTTACAAAAAACATTATCTGCCTGCTTAAGTTAAAAGGAAATATTGCGCATGTCATATCTTGTCTTAGCCCGTAAACACCGTCCTCAACATTTCGACGATTTAATCGGTCAGGAACATATCACAGAAATTTTAAAAAAGTCTATCGCCTCAAAGCGTATTGCCCACGCGTATTTGTTTTGCGGTCCGCGGGGGATTGGTAAAACGTCGTGCGCCCGGATTCTGGCAAAGTGTCTGAACTGGGAACATGGCCCTTCGGTTGACTTTGATGATGAGAAGTCCGCCATCTGCCGGGAAATTACCAAAGGAACAAGTCTGGATGTGATGGAAATTGACGGGGCGTCAAACCGGGGGATTGACGAAATTCGTACCATCCGGGAAAATGTGAAATTCGCGCCCAGCTACGGTCGGTTTAAAATTTATATTGTCGACGAGGTCCATATGTTGACAACCGAAGCGTTCAATGCCTTGTTAAAAACATTGGAAGAACCGCCGGACCATGTGAAATTTATTTTTGCGACAACCGATCCCAATAAGCTGCCGCCAACGATTATTTCGCGCTGCCAGCGATTCGACTTTAAGCGCATTTCTCTAAAAGTGATTACGGATGTGATTAATGAAGTTAGCGTCAAAGAGAAGTTTAATATTGACGCGGACGCGGCTTTCGCCATTGCCAAGGCGGCTAAGGGAAGTTTACGCGACGCGTTGAGTATTCTTGATCAATTAAGCGCGTTAAGCGATGAAGGAATTCATTCCGAAGATGTGTTTTCCATGCTGGGTTTAGTGGAAACCGAATTATTGTTCGCGATTGTTGACGCGATCGGCCAGAAAGATTGCGCCGCGGCTTTAAAGGCTTTGCAGGATATTGTTGAAAAGGGAAAAGATGCCAAGCAGCTTTCCAAAGATCTTATCGAACATTTCCGTCATATGATGGTTATTAAGGTCGGCGGTAAAAGTATGGGCAAGCTGGTGGATTATCCGATCGCGATTAAGGAAATGATTTTAAAACAATGCGAATTGTTCAGCCTTGCCGCGATTTTAAACGCGATCGATACATTGATTCAGGCCCAGGAAACGGCGCGTATCACGGAATCCGTACGGATGCCGCTGGAAGTGGCTTTCGCGAAATTGACGTATCGGGGAGAAGGCATTCGTCGCGTTGCGGAACCGGAACAAAAAACGGAAGCTAAAAGCTCAGGCGGTGGTGTGCGTTTTTCTTCGTCTATCCTGCAAAATGAAAAAGGACAGGTCGATATTTCCGGTTTTCAAGAAAAATCCGATGATTTGCCAGCCCCTTTAGAAGAAACAGAAATATCTGACGGCGTTGAAGAAGAGCCGGTGGATATCGGTTACGATGAGGAACCAGGCAATGGAGTCAACGTTGATTTAGAAAAGATATGTCGATCATGGGACACGCTAACACATGCGGTGAGCAAAGAACGCATGTCGCTGGCCACGTATTTACAGGAAGGCTTTCCTGTTGAATATAAGTCTCCGCTTCTTGTCGTCGGATTTCCGAAAGCATGCACTTTTCACAAAGAAGCGGTTGAGGATAACCAAAATGTGCAGTTGGTGGAACGGATCTTCACCGACGCGTTGCGAACGCCGGTTCGTATTGAATACAGAATTGTCAATCACGACAATAATCCAACAACAAGCCCTGCCAAGGAAGAGGAGCCGTTCGTTAAATCTGTCCTCAACACCTTTAAAGGAAAAGTTATAAATCAGTGGCATAATGAATAATGCTCGTTGCTCGTCGCTTGCAGTCATGAGTAATTAAAAATATAATGTAATATTTTTTTCATATTGTTTACGAGCAACAAGCAGCGAGTAACCAGCAACGAGAATATGAGCTATCCAAAATTAATTGAAAATTTGATCGTAAATTTTTCCAAGCTTCCCGGTGTAGGGCGGCGCAGCGCGGAACGTATGGCGTTCTGGTTTCTGGATCAGCCGCGGGAAGAAGCCCAGGCCCTGGCGCAAAGCGTGATTGATCTGAAGGAAAATCTGATGTTTTGCCGGGTCTGTCATCATTTGAGTGACACGGAAATCTGCCCGATCTGTTCCGACACAAACCGTGACGATTCTTTGATTTGTGTGGTTGAAGATCCCAAGGATGTTATTGCCATTGAGAAAACCGGAGCTTACCGCGGCCGGTATCATGTGTTGTTAGGCACAATCTCTCCCGGAGAGGGACGGGGGCCGGAAGATTTAAAGATCCAGCAGCTTATCCAGCGGGTCAGCACCCCGGAGGTTAAAGAGGTCATTATCGCTACAGACGCGGATAATGATGGAGAAATGACTGCGCTTTATTTAGGCAAACAATTGAGCCGTTTTCAGGTTAAAGTCAGCCGTATCGGGCTGGGTTTACCGATGGGCAGCGCCGTGGAATACGCCGATATCTCCACCTTAAGCATGTCCCTTACCGCCCGCAGAGAAGTCAAAATTACCGGAAATTCTTTGTGATGATTGTGTTGACTTTTCAGGGAATTTGGCTATAATCAGTATTCATTATTTGGAATTTTAACGAACTTATTCCCCTGTAGCTCAGTTGGTAGAGCAAGTGGCTGTTAACCACTGGGTCCGTGGTTCGAGTCCACGCGGGGGAGCCATTTCGACAACTCCAGAGAACACTCTTTGGAGTGGTTAACAAAAGATAGCCCTTGATCGGTCGGTTGATCGAAAAGGGCTATTTTTATTTCTTGTGGGGTAAAAATGACCTTCTTGATGAAGTAGGGGAGTAAATCTTTAATTTGTTGAGGAGTTGCTTTTTCATAAATTTCACTGAATTTCTTCAGAGATTTATGAATGACATCCGCATTGTAAACTTTCTGCTTTTTTTCTTCAATTTCAAAATTTAGCACATTAACGGCATGTTCTAGCTCTTTTTTCTGTTCCTCCAAATCTGCCATTTTCTTTTCCAAAGATTTAAAGGTTGAAACTTTCTTATTAGCAATGGCATCAATTAAGTTTTCAATCTGGTTGTTTACAGATAGAAGTTTGTTTTCCTGATCTTTTTTCCGGTCAAGGTGACCTTCTAATAGGCTATCTACCGATTTGTTGGCTTCTTGAATGATTTTATTCAAAAATTCCTGATTTTTGGATAGTGATTTTATTTTATTCATAACAAATTCTTCAAGCTTTTCCGCTGGCACATATTTCATTTCACAGGCTTTTTTCCCGCCATGCGAGTTGGCAGTACATTGATAATAAAAATGACGTTTTTTGCTTTTACTGGTGGCATATTTCGTTGTCATGTAAGCACCGCATTTTCCACACTCAACTAATGATTGAAGGATAAAGATGTGCTCTTTTTTCTGTTTCGGATTACGGCGGGTGGGAGACCGGTTATCCAATAATGTGTTCACCTGATTAAAGAGGGCTTTATCAATAATGGGCTTGTGTTGTCCTTTATAATGTTTGTCTTTCAGAGCAACTTCACCAATATTGACTCTGCTTTTTAGTTTGTGAGAAACATAGGTGTTTGTAAATTTGCATCCACCATGTTTCTTTTGACTTTTATTGGCAATGTATTCTTTGGTTCTGTATCCATGATCATTGAGCCAATGGGCAACCTGAAGGAGGGAGCCAAGTTCGATATATTTCTCATACATGAGTTTGACCAGTTTGGCTTCTTTTTTATTAACGATTAGTTTTTTATCTACAAGATCATATCCTAGTATTTGACCCCCATTCCATAACCCTTGTTCGGCTCGCCATGCCATTTTCTCTTTTGTCCGTTTAGATGTCTGCTCTCGTTCCAGTTCGGCAAATACAAGGGTGATTTTAAGGGCTGCTTTTCCCATTGGGGTTGAGGTGTCAAAGCTTTCGTCTAGGGAAATAAATTCAATATTGTGCTTTTCAAAAAGATCGACCATCTTATAAAAATCAAGAAGAGAGCGGCTGATACGGTCAATCTTTACGCAAACAACGGTATTAATTTTTCCGGATTTTATGTCATTGAATAACGTCTGAAGTTGAGGACGATTAATATTTTTTCCTGACTTACCTTTTTCTTTATAAATTTTTTTTATCTTCCAAGTATCTTTTTCCCCTGATTTGTAGGAAATAAAACTCTTCATCCGGCTAATTTGTGTGTCGATAGAGCTGTCTTGTTTATTAGCCTGCATTTCTGTTGAAACACGGGCATATAATCCGCATATCCGTTCCATATATTTCTCCTCCAAGTGTTCTCTTAGATAATTAAAAAGGGCATTAACAATATATCATATTTTTCAATGTATGTTATATAATTTTTTAATTTTTAAACTAGCCGTAGTGTTGTGGGTAGTGTGTGTATCCGCCATGTTCTTTTGCGGATTCCAAGAGCTGTGGGCTGGTTAAAAAGCAGTCCATAGAACGGCACTATCCACAAATAATTCTTTAGCCAACATATCTTTGTATCAAACCTGCCTCAATATTTGCTTAAACCTCAATGTTTTGATCAAACCGTTGATAAAGCGCTTAATCACTTCGGGTGGGTTATATATTAATTTTGAGCGGTAACATTTTTT
>JAGQKQ010000042.1 GCA_020430005.1 Candidatus Omnitrophota bacterium | reverse complement strand
AATCCGGTTAAAACAGCTTTATCTCCCAAAACCCCTCGAACACTTTCTACTTCCTCTTCGACCCGCTGTTTTAGAATGAGCTTTCTTCCCACACAACTGATCAAAATAGCCAAGTCAGGAGAACCTGACTGAAGTGATGTACAGCTTGTTTTTGCCGCGTCGGCCGCGCCGTCTACAAGACGGTCAAAATTAGCTTTCATTAATTTCGCGTAACTTCCTTCGGGAATATTTCCGGCGAACGTCATACTCTGATCTTCTTCGTTAACCGCAAGAATGGTACGGACAAGAGAAGTATTTTCCTCTGTTCGGATACTTAACGGAAACAATAGTCCCGTGGAAGGCAAATCTTTGGCGTGTTCTCCCAGATATTGTTTGTACAGCTCCAACGCCGGTTTACCATCTAGCTCAAAAAGGACGTTACCATGAGACCGTGTAATCAGGCGTTCCGGACCGAACGGGTCCCAACCCCCAAGAGACCCATATCCAATTTCCAGACGTTCGCCATAAAATCCCACGGCCGCGACAACATTCTTACGGGACTCCCCATCAATAAAAACATAGGTTTCCTGAAATCTGTCCCCATCTCCAGACAGGCCGCCGGTTACGGTGACATATTGCGGTAAGGATTTTGTTATTCCGGTGACTAATTCACTTCCATTAATACCAAGCCCGTCCGATAAGAGAAAAACATGTTTAAGATTTTCTTTTTCCAGAGACTGGCCCAATCTTTCGCCCACAATCAAACTTTCCTCCGATTCACTAAAATCTTCATAGACCGTTTCAATTGTGGTATCTTCAAATTGAATGATTGTGGCCGTCAACGTATCGTCATAAACCTGGGTTCCATAAATTTCTCCGGATGTCGAACAGCCTGTCAAAACAGCTTTTGGATAATGACTTTTTAGGTCTTCAATGGGAACCGATTGGCTTTTTAAAATATTGGTTCCCGCAAAAACGAGAACCAACTGAGCTTTATCATCAATTTGATCGGAAAATTTAGAATCCCAACCCATTTCTTGTGTCCATATCTTTTGTTCTACTTTCATTTTGATCTCCCGAATAAGTTAATGTGCGGTTATATAGGAATAAAATACAAATAGACTTTTACTAAATATATTTATATAAATAGTAAAAGACTACAATAGTCTGAAATGACTTCGGACTGACTTTATTATACTTTTTTTAATTGATAAGACGGGCGAGTGGCTTTTCATTTAACAGCCGGAAGGTTTTCACAATAACAACAAAATACCGGATTGAAAGGGTAATAAATGGTGGGAATAAAACGTTTTTAAATTATTCCTGACAAACACTGTATCTGTCAATAATCTCATCCCGAATATTAACAAACTTAAATTCGGCGCACTGCTCATTGACATCGACGATCATAATACCATGCTGTTTGTTATACCGGGCGGCGCTCGTAGATAATGGCTTCTCCCTGAAAGAATAAATGGAAGAACCACCTAAACCATTAGTGAAGTATGGAAATCCGTCTTTAATGATACGTTCATACAAATGATTGTGGCCTGAAATGACGGCGGTAGCCCCCCATTCCTTATACGGCCATTGCAGACCTTCATTAGAAGGATGTTTTTTTCCGGATGTGTACGGCGGGTTATGAAAATAAACAATCTTCCATTTCTTATCCGAATGCGATAACTTGTCTTCTAACCAGGCCGCTTGTTTGGAACCGATTTCAATACCGTCCTTTTCCTGGTCAAAACTGTTAATGGTAAAGAAATGGATTGGTCCCCAGGTAAAATCGTAATACCGTTCATTACCTGGCAGAGAAAAATAATCAAAGTAGGCCTTCGCGTTTTCCGTTAATAAATCATGGTTTCCCAATGTCGGGAAAAAGCGGTTTTTATCGGCCCCTTTTCCATACCGGCCTTTATATGGAAAAATATATTGTTGATAATATTTTCCGATGTTACGGTCAATTGTTTTAACAGAACCCCTGCCGTAATTATTATCCCCGACGGTGATAATCAAATCCGGATGCCAGCTTTTTGTTAATTCCGCCACGTATTTTTCATATTTTCCATTCTCACCAAAGTCACCAATGACCGCGAACCGTACATCCCCATATTCAGGAAAATGATGTGTAAAGGAAATTTTATTCTCCGGCAATAACGACCACAGCCAGACAATACCACCTATAACAATAATGAAAAATAATAAAACACGTGTACTGAGTTTGTAGGTAACCTTCATAATCAAGAGAAGAAAATTTCTTTCAGACTAGCCGTTATTGATCAGATAATTAATTCATGAATCTTTGCCACTAAAACATCAATATCGTAAGGTTTGGCTAAAATAATATTTTTTCCTTCTTCATCAAAACCCTCCCCTCCCATTTCCCCTTCTTTTGTCTGTAAGGCGGAAAGAAAAATGATGGGAATAGCGGCGGTCTCTTTATTTTGCTTTAATTGGGCGGCAATCTGCGTTCCATCCATATTGGGCAGCATAATATCAAGAATGATCAAATCCGGCGGGTCTTTCCGGATTAACGTCAGCGCCTCTTGTCCTTCAATGGCCGCCTGAACATCAAAACGACGTTCCCGCAATTGCGTTGCCAAAACCCGAATAATATCTTCTTCATCGTCAACAATCAGTATCCTCTTTTTCATACCTGCACTCCTTAAGTTGTTTGCATATTTACTTTAGAAATTTTCCAACGGTTTCTAGAAATTCCTCTGTTTCAAAGGGCTTCAAAATAAATCCCTGAGCTCCCAGCTGAAGCACGCTCTCCTCATTAGCTATTCGTGTGCTAGCTGTCATTAATAGTACCGGAATATGTTTTAACGCCTCATCCGCTTTGATCTTTTGACACACTTCATCCCCCTTTAAAAACGGCATGGAAACATCCAGTAAAATAAGGTCCGGGTTAACCTTGCCGGCCATATCCAGCGCTTCCTGTCCGTTAACGGCAATAATCACTTCATACCCTTGTCCCTTAAGACGAAATTGGACTATCTTGACGATGTCCGGTTCATCATCGGCAATTAAGATTTTTTTCATGATAAACCTCCCGTACGGCGTTCTTCAATCGGAAGGATAAAATAAAAAACCGATCCTTCCCCAAAGGCTGAGTCGACACCCACTTTTCCATTATGATTTTCAATGATTTTCTTACACAAAGCAAGCCCTAAACCCGTCCCCCCGACCTTTCGTGTTGAACCGACAGAAATTTGAGAAAAATGCTTAAATAATTTATCCAGGTCCTCTTCTTTAATACCAATTCCTGAATCTTTTACAGATACTTTAATCGCATTGTTCCCCAACCGCTCCGTCATTAGCACGATTCTTCCTTCTTCCGTAAACTTCATGGCATTGTTGATAAGATTCACAATCACTTGTGTAATTTTATCTTTATCCAAAGTCAATTTCGGCAAATCAGGCGCCAGTTTCATGTCCAGACCAATCCCTTTATTTTTTAATGATGTAACAAAACTTTCTCCGGACTCCCTTACAACCTCATTAATATCTTCCTCAGTCATTCTGAATTCCATCTGCTGGGCTTCCAGTTTTTGATAATCCAGAACGTCATTAATTAAACGTGCCAAACGATCCACATTACGCTTCGCTGTATTCAAAAATTCCTTCTGGTCGTCACTAATTGGCCCGGCCGTTCCGTCAAATACAATCGCCACACTTTCTTTGATAACAGTTAACGGTGTGCGCAATTCGTGCGAAACCATCGATGTAAATTCAGACTTAACGCTTGATGCCTGTCTGGCTCTTTTTTCTGCCTCTTCCGCCTTTGTCTGAGCTTCCAGCGCATCTTCCATAATATTTAAGGCCGCGATACGCGCGTCATCAAGTTCAGAACCTCTTGAAGCCAGAACCACTGTTGTTTCTTTATGATTTTTGATTTCCCATTCTAATTCCTTTGTTCTGGCATCCACCGTCCGTTTAACTTCAATATTTTGTCCGGTAACAATTAAAAGCAGCACATTAAGAAGAGTCGCCAGAAAAAAGGCCCCTGTAATAATAAACCATAACGTCCAGTTTTGCAGCGCTTCGAAGAAACCGATTGTTGGAGCAAAGAAAAACCGCCATTGCCGCCCCGCGATGTCCAGGGTAAATTCTTCATGAAATTTTTCTGAAAATTCCTTTTCCTGATTATGGCTAAAAACAATCTGTTCTGTATTAGCTGTTTGATCAAATATTTTAAAATAAACATCCTCCATTGGAGAAGAGTTAAGATACGCCTTCTGAATAACATCTTCCACTCTTGTTGTCAATGTGATAAAGCCTTCTAAATGATCATTCCCGCCTTCTTGGGCCATCTGAGGATTATGCTTTTTATAGACGGTCTTAACCCAGATAATACTCTTTTTATTTGTGCCCCGATCTTGAATCAGGGTGACAGGGGCACTGGCACCGTATTTACCCGTCTCTAAAGCCAATTCCAACGCTCCATCACGCATCATTTCCGATCCATTATCCACACCCAAAGCCTGCCGGTTTTCATAAAACGGTTCAATATACAATAACGGAAAATATTCTTCACGCTCTGCCTCTTTAGTAATTTTACCTTCAGGGGAGACCTGCTTGATAAAATAGCTGTCCAGCCCTTCGGCCCTGACGGATTCAACAAAACGTTCTCTCTCCTTACGAGGAACTCGAGGAGACCAGGCAATACTTTTGATATGCTGCATATTAGGTAAAATATTAGATGCATACTCATGAAACTCATTGCGGTCGACAAAGACCGAGCTCGCATAAAAGCCGTACAAAGAATCCAGCGTGACATAAAATTCCTTGATTCTATATTCAAGCGCAATTCGAAAATCATGGACTTTTTTTTCAAACGAGTTCTTCAATTCTCTTTCCTGCGTCTTGTATCCAAAATTCAGGATAGTAATAATAATGGCCAAATTAATAAACAATGGAATAATCAGATAATATCGTCGGGATTTCCATACTTCACGCGGCTCTCCTATCCAAAGAAAAGTTAACGGAGTGACAAGAATAATCCCGAGGGCATCGCCAATCCACCAGGTCGCCCAACTGGATACCACACTATTGACTCCAATCAACTGATTAACAAATAATGTCATGATCCCTATTGATGGACTAATAAGCGAACTAATCAATCCCCCAAACAATAAAAACTTTCCAATATCTTTAAAACCAATCAGCTCCAGAGATTTTGTATACCGTTTCGTGAGATATGCTCCGCAGAAAGCTTGTAAGGACGCTCCGACACCTATTAAAAGAGCCATAACAATCGAATGAATAACCGCCTTTTCATCAAACGCGTTGCCAATATTCACTAAAAAAGATCCAAGAAGAACGCCCAGGCAAATACGATAACCATATCGCAGCACAAACGCCAACGCGATTCCGGATGCCGGCCAAATCGCCGTCGCATAGCCTGGTGGAATAGCCATTAAAAGGGCCAATTTTCCCGCAACCCAATACAGAAGCGTTACAACAATAATTTTGGACAGAATGTTCTGTGTTCTACTCACCATTAAGTTTCTTTCTTGAAAACATCAAAGGGCGGGGTACGCCCGAGTTCTTTCGATAATTCATTAATTGTGTTTTTAAGATCCACCATCCGCTTTTCCCGGTCAATCATAATCCGATTAAACTTCTCCAGATCTTCCATACGCTTTTTTTTTTTTTTTTTCTTTTCTTTAACAGTACGATCAAGCCGCATATTTCCCTCAGCTAAACCTCGACTCATATCTTCAACAGCCTGAGCAAGCTGCCCGATCTCATCCTTCCGCTCTTTTAATTTATTACTAATAGCAAATCCCTCTACCCCCATCTTCACTTCAGAAGCCGCCCTGCTCATCTCGATAATCGGTCCGATGATGGTATCGGCAAAAAACCAGGCTAAAAAACAAATGATGACAATACCTACAGCAGTGCTCGCCAGAAATGTTCTGTGCCACGAATAAAACAGCGCCAGAAGCTGACTTTCCTTAAACCGGTGGACCGTAACCCAATAACGGTCTTTGCTGCCGTCTTGATAGTACAATTTCTTCCAAACACGATATTCCTTTTCTCCCTTATCATAGAAGCTCATAAAATCTTTCTTCTTAAGATTTTTTACCAATTCCGGCTGCTCTTTAAAATAGTTATAGCCATGACTTAATTGCGCCCCGTATAACTTGGATTGATCCGGGTGAGATAAAAGATTTCCATCCTGATTCACAATAAAAACGTCTCCAAAAATAGGAACATTAAGCAAATTAAATAGCTCATCGGCATTTACATTTAAAACAACGATTCCCTGAAAACGACCGTCATCTTCCCCCAGAACCTTAATACAAAAACGAACTGTCGGTTTATACGGAATTTGTATCCGTCCGTTTTCCTTATTCAAATCCACCGGAGAGACATACACTTGATGAGAATCCTGCATTTTTGCGGTGTTCTGAAAATAGTACCGGTCCGACTTATTCTGAAGCTCCTCTTCCGGTACCACACGGATATGCCCGCCCAATCGTTCAACTTTTACCAGTTCCTTTCCCATCGCGTCGATATAACGAATTTGATAGACCGGCTCTAATGTTTCCAGTTTGGAATAAAAAAGACTTTGGAGACGGCGTTTCCAGTCCTGAAGAGAGCTTCCGTCCAATGGATCAATACCGGTTTTACGGGCACGGATAATTCCCTGAACAGGCGGGTAACGTACCGTCAATCTTGCACTTGATTTGTATTCGTGGACCGCTTGCAAAGCGCTATTAACATTCTGATCAAGGATAGCATTAATTGATTTAATCTTGTCTTCTAAAATAATGCCTCTCGTATAGTGGCTGGAAACGTAAAGGAAAAAAGCTAATGCCGGAATAACAAGACCAAGGATAATATAGATAAGTTTTCTTCTTAAATTCATAACATCCTTACTGAAGTGTAAAAGGTTTTTCGCGGCCCAATTCTTCCGATAAATCATTGATCATTTGTTTCAATTCAACCATCCGCTTCTCTCGTCCAATCATAATCTTATTCGCTTTTTTCAACTCTTCCATACCCTGCTCCAACTCTCCGGTTCTGCGCATAATTTCTTTTTCCAGATGATCACGCGCTCTTTCCAATTCGGAAGTTCTCTCTCGCACCTTCGTTTCCAGACCATCTTTCGCATGTTCCAATTCTTTGGCCTGATCTTCAAATTTCTTCGTCATATTCTTTGCAATCCCTACAGCACGCCGCTGCACAAAATATATTGCATAAATAACATAAAATAACAGGATATCAACAATAATACCGCCAACGGCAACCAACTTGGTCAGAATCGTCGCTTTCTCTTTAAGAAAATTTTCGGATGAGTAAAAATGAATGGCCCAAGGGCGTCCCTGCAAATGGATGACAATTTCCTTTTCAAAATGAGAGCTCTTTGCATTATACGGCGTCCCCTTGGTAGAATAGACTCTTTGCCCCTCAGCAACATCTTCTCCGTCATAAACCGAGAAATGGATACCGGGGTCTTCCGAACCCAAGATCCCTTTCATAAAATCGTTCGCGCGGAAAGGACTGTAAACCCACCCCAAAAAGGCTTTACGTCGATCTGTCACGGAAACAAGCGAAGCCCCTTTGGCATAGACGGGTAAATAAATCAAAAATCCCGGCTGAACATCTTCATTCGTTTCCTGAACAAGCGTAATCCTTCCCGAACGGCTAGGCTCTCCCGTATCTCTGGCCCGGATCATCGCCTGACGGCGGATATCATTAGACCACATGTCATAACCAAACGCCCGTTGATTACGCCAGTCAAATGGTTCTAAATAAATGATCGTTGTATAAAGTTCCCGTTCACCCGAAGGAGAAATAGTATATTCCGGAAAACCTTCTGAACGTATTTGCGCAATATGCCGCTCCATATCTTCCGGTTTAACAACAACACTAAAACCGACCCCCTGTATTCCCGGCCAGTGTTTGTTAATATCCAGCGTGTCGACATACTTTCGCCATTCCTCTCGGCTGACTTCTCCGGAGGCATTAAACAATCCCACCCCGCCGCGCAAGACCTGTTCATAAAGCTCAAGACGGTCTTCTATAGCGGAGGCAATTTCTTCGACCCTGTACTGAAAATGATCAGAAGCTCTTTGGTGGACAAAACGGTTAGAAAGAAAAAAGGCAATAATTGTAAAGATAATCGAAAAGAATAAAACGATCCATGCCGTGGCTGGCCCATGAATAAACAGGATATGCTTTTCTTCTGGCGTGGTCTTGCTATGGGATTTAGAAACCGATTCCAATGATAAACCGCTTTAGTTTAAATACTTTTGTTGAGAATAGTATTTCAAGGAATTTTTCTATAAGTTGATGTCTTACCATTAATTATATAAAAAATGAGGACTTATGGGAGGATTAATTCATTTTTTTTGGCAACAATAATAGGACTTTATATAAAAAAGAGACAAATATGAATATGTGATAAATAAATTGGCCCCCGAAGGAACTCTTCAGAAGCCAATTTATTTCGGGAATATTTACATTCTAAAACCTTATCGCATATGGATTAAATTTTACGACAATACCATCTGTATTTCCTCCATCAAATGTATCCTGTAGCGCATTATCTGCTACCGGAAAATCTGTAGCGGCCGTGTTTCCAACAGCATAAATATTACCGAAACAGTCTACATCCACACCATACAGATTTTCATCATCAGAGTCGGAACCTATATAAGTGGAAAACTCATCAATTTCTCCTTCAGAATTAAACTTTGCAATAAACCCGTCAGTTGAACTTGGGTTTACCGCTTTTAAGGCATAAATCGTGAATAAGTCCGTGGAGCCACTATTTCCAACAGTATAAAGATTTCCCTGACAATCTACCTCAACATCATGAACTATATCACCATTAGAACCACCAAAATATGTTGAATAATAAAGAGTATTTTCTAATGGATTCAGCTTTAAAACAAAACCATCCTGACTCCCACCATAGGTGGATTGAAAAGCATTCTGGGTAGGAAAATTACTGGATGCCGTTTTCCCTCCAACAAAGACATTACCAAATTGATCTATATCCATTTCATATCCTATATCATCCGAAGATCCACCTAAAAAAGTTGAATAAAGTAGATTTTCGCCAACATGATCCAGCTGGGCAATAATAACATCACGTCCTCCGGCATGAGACCCTTGATATGGATTAACCGTTGGAAATCCCGATGATTCGGTATATCCGGTAACCAGAACACTCCCGGCATTATCTAATTCAATTCCCTCAATTTCATCCGCGCTACTTCCACCTAAATATGTAAGGAAAATTAATCCTGCACTCTCATTTAATTTACCTACAAAACCGTCTAAGTCTCCTCCCTGGCTAGTTTGGTAAGCATTTGTTGTGGTAGACAAGTTCGTCGATCCTGTTGTCCCTCCGAACACAAAATTGCCCGTTGAATACTCAATAGCAATAGAGTTAACAATGTCTGTCTGATTACCGCCAAAATATGTTGAATAATCTAGCGCATCTCCTTGGGCAGAAATCTTTAGAATATAACCATCATTAGTTCCTCCTCCAAAACTAGATTGAAAGGCCCCTCCTGACGTTGGAAAATCGGAGGACTTTGTATATCCAGCTACGTATGGATTATCCAAGTTATCTAGAGAGAAACCGGCAACCGCATCTTTATCAGAACCACCTATATATGTTGAGAAAACGATATTTTCCCCTGAAGAATCAAGCTTTGTTACAAATATATCCTGGTTACCTGCATTAGAGTTTTGATATGGACTCCCTCCCCCTGTAGGAAAATCTGTAGAAGTCGTCGCTCCAAAAAGATAAATGCTACCATCTCTTCCGGCTTCAACACCCCAAATATATTCATCTCCACTACCGCCTAAATAGGAAGAATAGTTCAAAATAGGATCAATAATCAAATCCTGTTGTTTATCGTAAGCCGCCACTTCAAAAACAACTTCATTATCTTTGTTTACACTAAAATTTCCTTTTATTTCTTTCTTTTTATTATCGATCATCTGGTAGATATAGGGCGCTTGCATTTGGACAATTCCCGATTCAGTGACCAGCAAAAGATGTCCTTCATCTGTTACAACCGTTTTCAAAGCCCCTGAAATAGACAAACGGATTTGTTTCGGATCAGCCCCTGCTTTAACACAAAAATCATATTCAAGTAATCCTTCCCGGCCATAAAGCTTCAAATCAATATCCTTATAAATATTATGGTAATCGACTTTCGAATAATTTCTAATATTTGAGCGCCAGTTTTCAGGCTTATTTCCAATAAAATAATTGCTCTTTGTGATCAATTCCTCCCCACCCAATATTTCGGCGGATGTATTTATTCCCAAGAATTCAATATTAATATATTCTTTTTTGCTCAATGCCAAATACATTCCATGAGGCGTCAGACTCACTTGATATCCTAACCCCCGAACAGTATATTTAATATTATCGGAAAATTGACCGTCATTTTGCTCAAACCGTAATGGCATATTTAAATAAGAAGATTTTAGTTCTTTATTTTGCTGATGGACCGATACGTTTGCATCCTGATTGGTGTTGCTTTGAATAGTTCTTCCTTCACATAAACACATACTGCCGACCAATATAAAAAAACTTAGAAAAACGACGAAACAATAAACTTTCTTCATAATTCCTCCCAGTAAATGGTCTGGTTATTCTTTAATTATGTAAAATATCTGAACGATATTGGATATTAGTTCAGAAAAATAAGACTATTGACCTTTTTATTTTCTGAAATGATTTTATTGTAACCTCTGCCTAGAAATATAAAATAGGACAAGTCTTCTATATACTGACTCTATAAGACCATTTTACATTTTGTTGTAGCATGTATTGTTATATAAGATAAGAATTGATTGGGTGGAATGTATAGGGAAAGAGTTTTGATTATATCCATGCTTCCGGCCATCATTTTTAAAAGCACAGGACATCAAAGAATTTGCATTTCTTTTAATTGATAAAAACGCCTTTCTTACGAAGGACATAAATTAAAATCACCAAAGCAAAAATAAGTCCGAAAAATCCCAAAGTTTGGGCCGTGCCTACCGTCATTTGAAAAGGAGTAACGATATCCTGAAGATGACTATACATTCTATCCAATACCTCTTGCGTTAATGTAATGACATAAAATGCACCTAAAAGAACCGCGAGACTCTGGAAAATCACAGCCATT
>JAGQKQ010000041.1 GCA_020430005.1 Candidatus Omnitrophota bacterium | reverse complement strand
CCGATGAATAATTGTCGCGGCCGGAATATCGGTTGGAGGATTGATTATTTTTTAATTTCTCCGGCATTGCGCAAAAATCTTAAATCCAGTGTTATTATGAAAGATGTCATGGGATCCGACCATTGTCCGGTCGCTATTGAATTAAAAACATAATTATGTACGAAAACTTTCAGAAAATTAATGGCACTCATCCCTGGCGTGATGTCAGTGCCGAAGGTTATGTCGACTATCCGGTGTATCATAAAAAAGGCGGCCGGGTTATTTATTTCAATTTTCCTTTGGCCCGGGAGATGGGACTTATTCCCAAGAAACACCCAAGGGTTTTAAATACAAAACTCGAAAAAGTTATCCTCGAAACCTTCGCCCTTCAAATCATCAATGAACATGATTGGATTAACAAAAAGCGGTTTCCTAAAGATCATCACCATGAAAATCTTTTTATGGCCACGCGTTATCTTCAGGTCCAGCATCAAAATAAACGCGGGGAAACGTCCGGCGACGGACGCAGTATTTGGAATGGCTATATTGTTCATAACGGGAGGATATATGATATTTCGAGCCGGGGGACGGGAAGTACTATTTTAAGTCCCGGTGTTGTGGAGGCCGGAGAGCACTTGGAAACAGGTAGTGAAAACTACGGCTATTCATCCGGTTTGGCGGATTTGGATGAAATGCTGGGCAGCGCTATTATGTCGGAAATATTTTATCGTGAAGGTATTCCAACGGAACGTTGTCTGGCGGTTATTGAGTTTAAGGACAAAACTTCGGTGGGAGTTCGAACGGCGCCGAATTTAATCCGGCCCGCCCATCTGTTTCGGTATCTTAAACTGGGAATGAATGAGGAATTAAAAAACTCTTTTGATTATTTTGTTGATCGGCAAATAAAGAATAAAGTGTGGGATCTGCCTAAAAGCGGTAAAACGCGCTATCTAAAAGCGTTGGAATTTATTACACGTCTTTACGCGCGGCTGGCGGCGATTCTGGAAGTGGATTATATCTTTAACTGGTTTGCCTGGGACGGCGATAACATGCTCGCTTCGGGAGCGATTTTGGATTATGGATCAATCCGGCAATTTGCCGCTAAACATAATAAATACCGTTATGAGGATGATGATCGCTTTTCAACCACTCTGACCGAACAAAAAGGAGAGGCCCGTCGGATTATTCAAACCTTTGTTCAGGCTGTTGATTTTATTTTAACAGGAGAGAAAAAGAATCTTAAGAATTTTGATGAAGACAAAATGCTGGAATTGTTTGATCAATCCTTTGATGAGGAAAAAAATAAGCGTCTGTTGTGGCGGATCGGATTTACCAAAAAGCAAATTGAGAAATTGATGGCGCGCCATCGGGGGAAAGTTGATCAATTCCGGGATCTTTTAAACTATTTTGAACAAATTAAAACCGCACAAGGAGAAACTAAAGTCCCTGATGGTATCGACCATCCTCCGGTTTTTGTTGTGCGGCGTATATTAAGAGAACTGCCGCGGTTTTTACTCAGAAATTTGAAAGATAAAGAGCTACCTTTAATGGTAGCCACAGATTTTTGTGATATTATGGCGGCCTCTTACGTGACGCAGGAAGATCTGATTGTGACAGAATCCCGCGCGCAAAAGATTGATGAATTTCAGGAGGCCTATTGGAAATTGGTTAACGCGGTGACTCGGCGGCCGCGGGGTATCTTGCGGACTTTGGCCGAGCGTTCGGGGGTTATTAATTATGAATACCGTCGGACAGGGGATGGATTGACATGGATTGTTAATGAGGCGATCATGATCAGAAATCGCATCGGACAGCAGCGTCTTCAGGCGGTGATTGAGCGGTTTATCAAGGCGCAGGTTTTAATTCCCGGGAAGTGGAAGCCCATTCGTAAGGCGGAGTTGGACGGAGATTCCATGAAGGCCAAGCTTTTAAGAAAGATGCAGGAAAATCTTCAGATTTATAATGAGCAAATTTAAGTTTGTGTAAAGGACAGTGAAGTATGAAAAGTTTATGGAACGCTAAGGAAGCGGCCCGCATTAAAAACGATCCGTTAAAGTTGAGAGTTTATACATCTCAACTTTTGGGAAAAGAGCCGGGCCTGGTTCTTCACGGCGGCGGGAATACATCGGTCAAAATGAATGTACGGAATTTATTTGGAGAAGAAGAGGATGTTTTGTATGTGAAAGGCAGCGGTTGGGATCTGGCAACGATAGCCGAGGAAGGATTTGCGCCGGTCCGAATGGCGACATTGTTAAAAATGGCGGAGCTTCCAACTTTAAGCGATACGGAAATGGTGCGGAATCAAAGAGCGGCCATGATCAATCCGTACGCGCCTAATCCGTCGGTTGAGGCCATTCTCCATGCTGTTATTCCGTTTACGTATGTCGATCATACCCATGCCGACGCGGTTGTCACCGTAACAAATACTTGTGATGGAAAAAAGCGCGTGCAGGATATTTACGGTAATCGTGTGCTTATTGTGCCCTATGTCATGCCGGGTTTTATTTTGGCCCGGAAAATTTATGAGATGACGCGCAATATCGATTGGGCCAGTATGGAAGGAATGATTTTATTGAATCATGGTGTGTTTACATTTCATGACGATCCTCGTGTTAGCTATGAAAAGATGATCGGGCTTGTTGATGAAGCGGAAAATTATTTGCGAAAACAGAAGGTGGTTGTCTCGTTTGCCGGCATAAAACCTAAAGAGGATCTGCAGAGTCTGGCTGAAATCCGAAAGCGTGTTTCTACAGTTCGCGGCAAGCCGCAGTTGGCATTGTTAAATGCCGGGCAAAGGAGTACAGGATTTTCCAAGACTGATAATCTTAAAAAGATCGCCGGACAAGGGCCGCTAACACCGGATCATATTATTCGTACAAAAAGAATTCCAGTCATCGTCGGGCGTTCTATTGAACAAGATATCGTACGTTATGCCGAGCAATACCGGCAGTATTTTACGGATTACACGGATGGTTCCCAACAATGTCTGGATTCGGCGCCGCGCTGGGCAGTTTGGCCGGAACATGGAACGATTGCTTTCGGTTCATCAATAAAGGAATTGAAGATTATTCAAGATATCACAGCTCATACCATTCAGGCGATTTTATCCGCCGAAAAATTGGGAGGGTGGAAGGCGCTTAGTCCAAAAGATTTATTTGAAATGGAGTATTGGGAATTGGAGCAGGCAAAATTGAAAAAAGCCCAGGCGCAGTTGCCGTTTCAAGGAAAGGTAGTGTTGGTAACAGGTGCGGCCAGCGGGATCGGCCGTGCATGTGTGGAAGAATTTCTTCATCAGGGGGCGGTTATGGCAGCCGTTGATATTGATAAGAATATTGAAAAGATATTTTCGTCTGACGAGCGAGTGCTGGGACTTGTTTGTGATTTAACACATCGAACAAATGTCAAAGAGATCGTTGAACAGTGTGTTCGTCGCTTCGGTGGGCTGGACATAGTGGTTAGTAACGCTGGTATTTTTCCGGCCAGTGAACCTATTCAGGATATCAATCAAAAAACCTGGGAGAAAAGTCTCGCGGTGAATTTATCCGGTCATCAGATTGTTTTAACAGAAACCATTCCTTATTTGACATTGGGAATTAATCCGAATATTGTGGTTGTAGGATCCAAGAATGTGCCGGCTCCCGGTCCCGGGGTCAGTGCGTATTCGGCGGCCAAGGCCGGATTGACGCAGTTGGCCCGTGTGGCGGCGTTAGAGCTGGCTTCTTCCGGGATTCGTGTCAATATTATTCACCCGAATCAGGTTTTTGATACAGCCATTTGGACGGATGATGTGTTAACAAAAAGAGCGAAGCATTATAATGTCACAATTGATGAATACAAAAAATCTAATTTGTTAAAAACAGAAATAACCTCGGCGGACGTGGCACGTTTGGTTTGTTCCATCGCGGGAGAGAATTTTTCTAAAACCACCGGAGCACAAATTCCTATTGATGGAGGGAATGAACGGGTTATATAATATTCAGTTGTCAGGATACAAAACCAGGAACAAAATGGAGAAAACCTTATGAATAATAAGTGGCAAAAATTATGTTTGTTTCTAATGATTTTGTTGTTAGTTGGATGTTCAACGGCCGGAAAAACGAAATATTCCGGATTTCTTAACGATTATTCACGTATGCAGCCGAGCGAAGAGATGAAGGGGTTGATGGTCGAAGAAGGGCCGATGGAGGAACTTCAATTTTATGAAGCGTTTATGGTCGATCCTGTTGTCGCGTACCTCGATCCGGAAGTAGAACAGAAAATAAAACCGGAAAAGCTGGATGAGCTAGTGAACCTTTTTCATGAGGAGCTTGTTTTGGCTTTGGAAGAAGCCGGGTACAAGGTTGTGGATGAGCCGGGAGAAAATGTTCTGTTAATACGTGCGGCGATAACAGAGATTGATCCTAGCATGCCGTTATTAAACATTCATTGGTCGACAACTCTGGCTGGTTGGGGTACCGGTGGGGCGTCCTTGGAAGCAGAATTTCTGGATTCCAAAACAGGAGACCGTATTTTCGCCATTGTGGATGCCCGAAAGGGACGAAAGTTTCTTAATGTTAAGGGAGAAAAGCGAAAGATTAAAGCCGCTGTCAGTAATTATGCGCACGGATTAACTCGTTATGGGCATACAAAAGATGCTTTTGAACAATGGACAGGTTTCCTGATTGATACGCTTAATGAATGGAAATTGTAGATGTTAGTTTTAGATGTATTCGTTAAATGATAAAGCTGTAATTGCCTAGTTATAGGGGGAAAACATGAAAGAATCAGGTTTTTTAAGTGAGATTAAGGTTGAAGAAGTTATGCGGTCACCCGTCTTGACTATTTTTGTTGACGACTCTTTAAGTAAGGCGGCTGAAATTTTTGTCCGGGAGCGAATTTACTATCTGCCGGTTGTTCAGTCTAATAAGAAGCTTGTGGGGCTGCTAACCCAGAAATATTTATATAAAATGCGTTCTCCGCGGCGTATTATCGGTGAGGAATTTGAGGAAAAGATGGACACGATTGTGGATGGGCATAGTTATTATTACAAAGATATGTTAGATAGTTATATATTAAAAAATATTATGTATCAAACTCCGGCTAAGGCCTTGAAGACGGACAGTCTAAATGCTGTTATTAAAAATATGGCGAAAAGTAATGTGGGGTGTGTTACAGTTGTTGATGAGAAAGATGTTGTTTGTGGAATTCTGACAGAAAAAGATATTATCAATTATCTGGCTAAAAAAGTGCTTTAAAGAAACAGGTGTAGAGTAGGCTGAAAAGAGCGAAGATGGAAGAAGGAATCGTGGAGTGAGGTGTCATTGCGAATGAGCGATAGCGAATGCGGCAATCTTTACATTGGAATTTCTGATTTAGGATTTGTTTAGAATTTCGCGTTTCGTATTTCATATAATTTCTGGATTGCTTCTTCATACGATTTTGTTCCAAAATCGCTTGAATCGAAAAAAAACAAAAAAATAAAAAAGGCTTAATATTAAAAAATATTAAGCCTTTTTTTATTTATACGAAAAATCTTTTCTTTAAGAATTCTTTTTTCGACGGATAAATCCTAATGCGCCCAAGCCCATGCCAAGCAAAGCAACCGAAGCCGGTTCGGGAACAGGGGTTGTTGTCGGGCCATGGCCGATATCGTACCAGCCTTGTTTTTTATAACTAAGTTTTTTCAGAGAGCCGTCATCATAATATCTAGCTTTGCTGAGAACAAGTGGATGGTACCATATTCCGATTTCTTCGCCGAATTGCACACCATCCCAGTCATTTGTTCCCGGCGTCGTTGGTGTATAGCCATTAATGTAAGATGTTGCAATCGTTAAATCAATATGGCGCTGGCCGCTGTCATCGTACCAGGACAATTCCCCGCTATCGAAGCTTTCAATAAACTCTCCGGGACTATTCCAGCTGCTGCCGCTGTTGTATCCGTTATATACATATGCCGTAATTTGATTATGGATTAGATCGCCGTAAAGGATGGCATACTCATTGTGATTATTTTTTGGATTAGGGCCGTCACTGACGACAAGCCAAAAACCTGTGGGAAGATGGCCGTAATTAGGAGTAAATACCGTATTCCATGTCAATTTTTCTGCTGTGTTGTCGTAGGATGTATATAATGATTCCAGTTTTCCGGCCGAATGATTAACATCAACCGTTGGAACAATATCATATTCATAAAGGTTGGCCGAGGCTGGTGACGTATTAAAGAAGAAGACAGTAAAAAGAGAAATAAATAAAATTAGAAAAAGATGATCTTTTTTTGTTGAGGGAATGGCGGGTGTATCCGACTTCATAGGTGTCTCCTCCTACGGTTGAGATGATTGTTATGTGTTGAAGATCAATTAACTCATATTACAATAGATCGAAAAAAAGCGCTATGTTTTTTATAAAAATATCATGAGTGTAACTATCTGATTTTAAATAATTTATATTTCTATGCTAATAAATTAATGGTTGGGTACAAAAATTAACACTTTAAAGGGGTGTTTTCGGGGAAAGTGTTTTCGCTGGAAAATATAGGGAAGTATGTTATATTACCCTACATACTAGCTTTGTGAGGATTATTATGCAAATGAACAGAATCTATCTTCTTCCTATTATAATTTTACTGCTGATTGGATGCGATAGCCGGTTAAAGAAAAACGGTCTGGAAAAAGAGTATTATAGCCCTGGCCAGCTTCGGCAGGCAACCTATTTTGATCATGGTAAACGTCAGGGAATTTCACAAGAGTTTTATGAAAACGGCCGAATCAAAGCTGAACTAACTTACCAGCAGGATATTTTACACGGACCCTTTCGTAAATATTTCTCCTCAGGGCAGGTAAAAACAGAGGGGCTGTATCAGAACGGAAGTATTGAAGGTGATGTAAAAAGTTATTATGATTCCGGGCAGCTAGCCGCAATCATTCCCTACCTTAATGGCCAACCTCATGGTGTTTTTAAAGAATATTATAAAAATGGTTCCGTAAAAGTTATCGGCCAATATGTTGATGGGCGAGGTGAGGGAGAATTTACCGAATATTTTCCTAACGGTGTTATTAAAAGCACGGCTTATTATAAGGAGAATGTGATCCATGGAAAGCGCGAAGAGTTTTATGTGACCGGACAGATAAAAAGAAAAGAAATTTTTGATCAAGGCCAATTGGATGGAGTTGTTCATGAATATCATTTGGACGGTACTTTAAAACGGATTGAGGGATTTAAGCAGGGACAGCCGCATGGACTGGCCAAGTTATATGATAAACAGGGAAATCTTTTATCGTTCTGGCAGTATAAAGACGGTCTGCGGGAGGGGCGTGGATGGGATTATTATGCTAACGGAAATTGGAAGACGGAAGCCAATTATAAAAATGGAAGTTTAAGCGGGGTATTGAAAGAATATTATCCTAACGGACAGTTAAAACTGAAAGAATTTTATGTCAACGGGCTGAGAACCGGTGAAGCAATTTCCTATTATGATGACGGACAGCTCAAAGGAAGGGCGACTTATTTATATGGACAAGTTGATGGGACAAGTAAGGTTTATGATGCCGATACAGGCCAGCTTAAACTAACGGCGGAATTTGCCCGCGAAAAATTGGAGGGTGATACCAAAGAATTTTATGAGGACGGAACCTTGAAACGAAGCAGTCAATATGTGGATAATAAAAAACATGGACCATCATTAGAATACTATCCGAGTGGTATTCTTAAAAAAGAAATCATTTACCGAGAGGATAAGGTTGTCGCCCAAAAACAGTATGATGTTAACGGCCGTTTACTGGATGAAATGGCCTTTTGATCTCTATCACTGTCTTATTAATTTAACCTGCCTTTAGTGTTTTGTTTTTTTTCTACCTTTTCCTATGATTTCCTCTATAATGTCACTGATGAAATTAACGCATGATACTAAAAATCAACTTGAATTTAACGAACAGTTTACCCGTGCCTATGATGCTCTTGAAGGAACGGCGGATAATGTTTTTGTAACCGGTCGTGCGGGTACAGGTAAATCAACACTTCTTCAATTCTTCCGTGATAATACACAAAAAAATATTGCCGTTTTATCTCCGACGGGAGTTTCTGCCGTTAATATTAAAGGTCAAACCATTCATTCCTTTTTTCGTTTCAAACCGGATATCACGCCGGACGGTGTTTTTGCCGTAAGGATTCGCAAAACGAATCGCTTGATGTATGAAAAATTGGATGCGATTGTTATTGATGAAATTTCTATGGTTCGGGCGGATCTTTTGGATTGCATTGATATGTTTTTGCGCCGCTTTGGAAAACACAAGGCGATTCCCTTCGGCGGAGTGCAGATGATTTTCTTTGGAGATCTTTACCAGCTGCCACCGGTTGTCCGTCGGCAAGAAATGGATATTTTCAGTAAAACTTATAAAAGCCCTTACTTTTTCGATGCGAAGTCTTTTGAATTTCTTCATATAAAGATGATTGAGCTTCATAAAATATACCGGCAAAAAGAAGAAGATTTTGTCCGGCTTCTAGGTCGCATTCGCAATAAAACGCTTGATACGGAACAGTTAAAAATTCTTAATCAACGATATATGCCGCAGTTCATGCCGAATGATAAAGATTTTTTTATTTATCTGACAACAACAAACGCTTTGGCGGACCGGATTAATTCTTCACAATTGCAGCGAATTAAGGATGATTCCTTTTTTTGTGAGGGAATAACGGCTGGTGATTTTGAATCAAATGCTTTACCAACGCACTCTTTGTTGGAGTTAAGAATCGGTGCTCAGGTTATGTTATTGAATAATGACCCCGGCGGCCGCTGGGTGAACGGAAGTATTGGAAAGATCACATTCATTAATTCTTATGGTTTAGGAACGGAGCCTATTGAAGTGGAATTATCGAATGGAGAGACAGTTGAAGTAACGCCTTTTACGTGGGAGATGTTTAAGTTTTCTTATAATGAAGATACAGAATCATTGGAATCTGAATCGGTCGGTTCTTTTAAACAGTATCCGATGCGCCTGGCATGGGCGGTGACTATTCATAAAGCGCAGGGAAAAACATTTTCAAAAGTTGTTTTGGATATTGGAACAGGGGCTTTTTCGCACGGACAAATTTATGTGGCGTTGAGTCGGTGTACAACGTTTGGAGGTCTTATCTTAAAAAAACCAATTCGGCATCATGATGTTATGCTGGATTCGCGCATCGTTGATTTTATGAATGATCTTCGTCGTGAACAGGAAGTTATTTGTTGATCATAAGGGGACAATATCTAAGCACTAAGAACTAGGCGCTAGGAGCTAAGTATGGACCACCATAAATCTCCCCGTGAAGAGCGGGATATTAAAATATTTGACGCTTTAACCGGGGATTCGAAAACGGTTAAAACAGTGAATAAGACGGCGGAAGAGTGGGTTGAACAGCTTGATGATGAGCAATACCGGGTTGCCAGAAAAAAGGGAACGGAGCGCGCATTCACCGGTAAGTACTGGGATTATAAAACTGACGGTGTCTATTCATGCGTGTGTTGCGGAACGCATTTGTTTCAATCGCAAGCGAAATTCGATTCCGGAACGGGATGGCCGAGTTTTTGGGAGCCGGTCGCAGAAGATAATATTGATACGGAAGATGATAACAGTTATTTTGTTCATCGGACGGAAGTCTTATGTCGCCGGTGTGGTGCTCATTTGGGGCATGTCTTTGAAGACGGTCCTCCACCGACGGGTTTAAGATATTGTATTAATTCGGTTTCTCTCAACTTTATTGAGAATAAAGCAAAGGAAGGGTAGTATGTCCTCGGCAGTGCTTTTGATATCATGTCCTGACCAAAAAGGAATTACCGCGACGGTCACAAATTTTATATCAACAAGTAACGGGAATATTCTCCATGCAGATCAGCATATTGATGATCAATCCAACACATTTTTTATGAGGATTGAATGGTCATTAAAAGATTTTCACTTGTCCAGAGAATTGATTGCACAGAAATTTGGCCATATCGCGCAAACTTTTAATATGTCTTGGGAGTTGTTTTATACAGATAACTTGCCTCGCGTGGCTATTTTTGTTTCCAGGCACTTACATTGTCTCATTGATATTCTGTACCGTCATAAGGCCGGCCGGCTTGATTGTGAAATTCCGCTCGTCATCAGTAATCATAAAGATGCGGAGAAAATCGTGCGAGATTATGGTATCGAATTTGTGTATTTGCCGGTGACAAAGGAGAATAAAGAAGAACAGGAACAAAAACAATTGGAAATGCTAAAGTTGCATAAGATTGAGTTGATATTATTGGCCAGATACCATCAGATCTTTACAAAAAGTTTTGTTGAACATTATCCTAACAAGATTATTAACATCCACCATTCTTTTCTGCCGGCTTTTGCCGGTGGGAGTCCTTACGCGCAGGCTTATCAAAAAGGTGTAAAATTGATAGGTGCGACCAGCCATTATGTTACAGAAATTCTGGATGAAGGCCCGATTATTGAACAAGACACCGTTCGGGTTGATCATCGCGATTCTCTGGAAGATCTTAAAGAAAGAGGAGAGGATTTAGAGCGGCTTGTTTTTAGTCGTGCCATTAAGTTGGCTCTTCAAAGAAAAATTCTTACCTACAATAACAAAACAGTTGTTTTTGATTAAGTTGTTGAACAATGCCTGAAAATGTATCAATAAAAGCAGTGCAAGGTGATATAACAACGTTTAAGGTCGATGCGATTGTTAATGCCGCCAATACAAGTTTGTTAGGTGGCGGGGGTGTTGATGGTGCTATTCATCGTGCTGCCGGTCCTGAGCTGCTGGAAGAGTGTCGGCAATTAAAAGGATGTTCCGTCGGGGAGGCAAAGATAACCAAGGCGTATCACCTTCCTGCGGATTATGTCATTCATACGGTTGGTCCGGTTTGGAAAGGAGGGGGTTCCGGCGAGGCGGAACTTTTAAAATGTTGTTACAACAATTCGTTGCGTATTGCTAACGAACGCGCTTTGAAAAGCGTTGCTTTTCCCTGCATCAGTACGGGTGTCTATCGATTTCCCAAAAAAGAGGCTGCTCGAATTGCTGTCTCTGCTGTTTTCGAGTTTTTTGAAATAAAAACAAAACTTAACGAAGTTATTTTTGTTTGTTTTTCCTCTGACGATTACAAATTGTACTGCGGTTTACTCAATTAATCACAAACTTTTCTAAAGGTCTTTTCTGGCTCAGATTTTTTTATGCTTGCGGTGAAATACCCCATCAGCTTAGCCCTGTTTGTCAAAAAATCAGTCTCCCGTCGGTAAAAAAACTAATTTAAGATTAAAATAATCTGATAAATACTAGAAAACTATCTTTATTATAATAAAA
>JAGQKQ010000040.1 GCA_020430005.1 Candidatus Omnitrophota bacterium | reverse complement strand
TTTATAGCTTCAACATCCAAAACAAGAAACATTGTTATACATAAAAGATTTGCTTTAGCCAAAATACTTTTTTTACTCTTATACGCTCCGCAAATCAATTTCAAAATAAAAATCTTTATAAAAGTCGTAACCAATAGCCGAAAAGCCCTAATTTTTTCAACAACAAAAGTAAAGAAAATAGAATCCTTGAACTTTACACGATTTGAGACAGAACTCAAAATAGTAATTTTCCGCCCTATCGATGTTTCTTGCAAAATGCTAACAAACAATGCTAAGCCCGAATCTACCCAGACCTTATCAACCTTATACTGTTTTGCAAGATTTAAAACAGATATAGCCCGAACAAAAACGGAAAATGTTTTTGATTTATAAGGGTTCTTTTCACTTATTAGTGAAAACCACCAGACGGAATTATTCTTTTGTCCTGGCAATAAATAGAACTCTTGTAAAGTCTTCTGATTCCCTATTTTTGTTCGTCCGACATCACATACAAACCGAAGATAGTCTTCCTTTAAAGAAAAAGCCTGCTTATTAAAAATATCCAGAAAATTAATAATTTCGAAATCAATCTTTTCTTCCTGCAGGATGTTCTTAATATTTTGCAGGATTGAGGAAACACCGTAAGTGATAGGGCATAGATAAATTTTGGAGGGAGCCACACTCATGATTGTTTTCTTAAAGAAATCACAATCATGTTGTTCTGATACTAAATAGAGAACATTCATGGTAGCGAATTTAAAATTTGCCGTAATTCTGCATCCAGTGAAGCCTTGCGGTCAGCAATATTATAGATTAGATCAAGAATGCCCTGACCCAAATCTATATAACCTGAATCACTAATTTTCTTAGCCAATTTAGGCCTGAAATTATATGGGGTAATCTCATAATGATGATCATTTTTTCCTTCAATAAATTCGATATCAACCGAATTATTCAACATTTCTCTGACCATAACCAGCAAATCTTTTATTTTAATCGACTGATTTCCGCTAATAATGATATATTGATTTCGATAGTCTTTCTCGAGAATTTTTGCGCTTAACTTTGCCGCATCATGAACATGAATATATTCACGTATTTCTTCTCCATCCCCTTCCCTAACCATTTTCTTTTTCTCCAAAGCCTGGGATAAAATTCTGTAGACCCAATTACTTTCACTGGCTCTAGGCCCATACAAAGAGCCAAATCGTAGAACTGTAAAATCCAGATTATAATGATCTGCGTAAGACTCTATAGTCAACTCGCAGGACTGTTTACTGGCACGATAAAAGGATCCCAAGGCACTGTAAACATATAGGGTACTAGCAAAAACATAACGTTTAATATTTGATTTAACGCATGCTTCTAAAATGTTAAGATTTCCAATAAAATTTTGAGTTAATGTTTCATAAGGATTATCTTTAGCAAAATTAATATCCGCGACACCAGCAAAATTATAAATAATATCCTGTCCTTTAACGGCATTCATCACTTGAGCTTGGTCTGTCATGTCCGCCACCACCATTTTCTGGTTCTTTTGAAGATATTCTGACTTTTTCAAATCAAAAATGGTAACATCATGACCTTGCTCCGAGAGAAAATCAGCAACATGACTTCCTAAAAAACCAGCTCCTCCAAAAATAAGAATTTTCATGATAAAACTCCTGTTATGTCTTAACCGTTAAGTTACGTTTCTTCCAAACCTTTTATCAAATTTTGCACAGATTCTATCTCCATACGAATTCTTGCTTCTTTCGCATATGATCCAATATGAGGTGTAAGCACAACATTGTCTAGCTCCTTTAAAGGACCATTATATGGCTCCTGCTCAAAAACATCAACGGCCGCCCCTGCTAAATGGCCGTTTTTAAGCTCTTCATAAAGAGCTTCCTCATCTACTATTCCTCCTCTGGAACAATTTACTAACACACTCCCCGGCTTCATAAGCTGAAGCCTTTTTTGATCAATGAAATGCCTATTGTCTTGGCAATAAGGAACATGTAGTGTCACAATGTCAACCATCTCAAGGAGCTCCTGTATTCCTAAGGGCATGGCGTTGCCCGAATAATCTGTATTAACAGGGTCATAATAATACAAGCTTGATCCAAACTCCCCTAACAAATGAGCTACCGCCTGACCGATACGCCCAAAGCCGACAATCCCGACTTTTTTTGCTGAAAGAAGACTACCCATCTGCTTACTCCACCGTCCGGCACGGATGGCTTGATCAGATTGAGGGATTCTACGTAGAACGGCCAGGATAAGTCCAATGGTCAATTCAGCAACGGGAGCTGTAGGCGCGTCTGGTGTATTAAAAACTTTGATTCCCAGACTCTCGGCAGTCTTTAAATCCACATTATCCATTCCAACACCACACCTGGATATGACTTTAATATGAGAAATTCCGTTTAAAACTTCCGCATCGATTTTTTCGGTTCCTGCAATTAGACCAACCGCACCAGCCGCGAGCTTAAGCAACTCTTCTTTTTCAACCTTGCGTCCATATGGGTTTAGCGTATACTCATAACCAGCGGCCTGAAGAGCATCTAATGGTTCTGCCTTCTCTTTTCCAAAAGAGGTGGTTGTAATAGAAATATTTCCTTTTGCCATCTTTTTATTCTTTTAGTTTTCTTAAACGATCGTTTGAGACTCAACGTCCATATTTACCATTTGAATATTCTTATCAATAAAACGATAATCTTCATCAGAAAAATGAGCCTTATGACTGCCACTAATACCCTTATAAGGACTGACGGCTGTTGATTCCTTTGAAGATAGTTTTATTCTTAATTTTTTAAGCACGCGATTAATTAAGGAATTCTTTTGATCTGACATCGACGGCTTGCTAAGATCATTCCGAAGAATTTCCTCTCCTCCACAATATTCAGAAATCTTCTTAAGTGTTGACTCAAAATCTTGGCTAAGCGTTTCATATTGTATCGGACAAACTTTTCTCTTCATCCACTGCTGGACATGATAAGCCCAATAAACAATTCTATTGCGGTCAAAATCGGCAAATCCTCGTGGCGGATAAATATGGTAGTTGGGGGAACGGATAAATTCCGCGATGCTCATATGAGCAAGCCTTTCCCTTAAACCAACTTGATAACCTCCTCCGAGTTTCATAAAATAATACAATGAAACCATTACATCTTTAACATCCCTCTGAATATAGATGACTTTCGCTTCGTTATATAAGAAATCAATAATTACCCTGTCTTTCTTATTTAAGAAATAATCATCCCGACTTAAGGCCGTCTCAATTTCTTCCGGGAGTAAATGAGTTTTACAAATCCTGATTTCTTGATCTTTATTATAGTTAAAAATAAAGTCATAAAACAATTCTGTTACTCCGCTATCGTGCGGAACAACGAGATTCTCAATAGCAGCATAACCCGGACGAAATATCCCGAAACTCGCGTCTTTAAAATTCTTCACCAAAGAATCTATGGTGAAATGATTGCCTGACCGCGAATGTCCGCATACTAAAATAACCAATGTATTCCCTCCAAATTACTTCGCCGTTTCAATAACTTCGTTAATAAAATTATAAAAATTGTTAATATAATCTTCAGGATATTTATAAAGCGCCAGGTCTGCCTCATCTAAAGGATCCACATCAAAAATCTTCAAAATTTTATCCATAGACGCTGACAAAATCTCTGGTTTGGTGATATAAAAAACTGGATTTCTTTTAAGCTGTAATGAACTCTGCGTTTCTTCTATATTAAAGTGATTATATCTCTTCCACTTATCAAACAGGACAACAGGTATTTTATTTTGTAACGCCTCTTCTATACAGGTCGACGAATAACTAATCAACATATCTACAGCTGAAAGAACACTAGAAAAAGTTCCTTTCCTAAAGATTTTTATTTTCTCACTGGCTGGAAGAAGCGCTAATAATTGTTCATCCGTCATGTCACACACCGGATGAGGCCTTATCACTAAAAAAACATCTGATAACTGATTAACAGCACGAACAAGATCGGATAAACCTGATATATACTCATCTAAAGTCTCTGTAATATGCAACCTGCCTCTTCGTCCTCTTTTCAAAGTAGTGGCATGGAGAATCAATTTAATATTGTTATTACTTCCTACAAACTCTTTTTTATTCTTTAAACAATCGTCCTTAGTTATTTTTGAATAGAGTAATGGCCCGGTAAATAAACGCGGCCTTTTATCTCCATAATAATCAAGAAAGCGGTTTGTCCAAGGAGTTTGAACGGCAACATATTTATAGGTATTAATAATTACACTTGTTGCCAGACGAAAATTTTCAATATGCTCATATTTATTATTCGGCGGCACATGAGTTCCATGACTAATGTTTAAAGAACAGATATTCATTTGCCGAGCAACTTCTCCCATATGGCAATAAATTCCTCCACTATACATGGCCATAAGCAACTGCGGCTTAAGTCGTTTAAATGTATGATAAAGCACCTTTGTGGAGTGCAAAAGTTCATGAGCAACTTTCTCCAATCCTCTCTCAATTTTAAGAGTTACATAATGATCAACTGACACTCCAGAACAGATGAAATCCTCCTTATATTTTGATGTGATATTATCCTTTAACTTTTTAAACTCTTTCTTCAGTTGATTATGCTGTTCTTTATCTTTCTTAAACAGCCATTCGATCAAATCCATAGTAACAACTTTATCCAATAATGGCTTTCCCTTAAATTTAGAAATAAATGTATTAAGCATTAATTTAATTTTAAAGACCTCTTGTTTTAGACTTTCATTCCGGTCCTCCCACACAATCACACATCTAGCCTTGCTATGCATTTTTCTAATATCTTTAACAATCAAATCCATCCTGTAAGATACCGCCGGAACAACTATTGTTTTTTCCTCCGGACGACCGCTCCATTTGGAACAAAAATAATCTATGCAAGCCAGTCCCCGCCCTAATAATCTAACAAACTGCCGCAATCCATCCTGTATAGATTTCCTCTCTCTAAGTCTTAACTCGGCAACATGGCTAATAATATTTTTTTTGTTACAAAAATCTTCAACAAGATATCCCAAAAACCGTTCATAGTCGGAAACGAATGGGCTCCTAGATGCAATTCCATTAATGTCCTTTTGTTTGCAACAATAAATTTCAGAGATAGCGTGTTGTCCACAAATATTCTTAAGTATTTCAATGGTTCTAAAAAATAAAAGGATATACAACCTTAAGTGCAGTCGAATTAAATCCTTATATCCTTCTTCCGCCCCATAACAATCCTTAAATTTAAACTCATTCAGCAATTTTTCAGTAATATCCTCCGTTTTAAGAATAATTTCATGCTGAGTGTCATTATTAAGAAAAGGTACCGTGTCTGAAGACTCAATGTTAATTTTCTTTAAATAAGCCCTAATATTCGGATGTAAACAAACAATAAGCACGTCAGGATCCCTCAGAAAATCCTGTCCATAAATGCCGATTAAATGCTCTGCTTCATCAATAAATTCAAGAATAACAAGCTTTTTCTTGTTTTGACTATTACTACCCATTTTTGACCTTTATATCAAAAAAATTGAAATAGGAGCCTTTATTAACCGACGTTGCTCCTATAGGTTCCAAATAATTAATAGGATAATGCCGTTCGCATTCAAGCCCTGTATAGCTTAAAAGACTGATAAAGTCTTTAGCAGAAAATTCAAAAATATGATAATCAAAGTTTTCTTGAGGCTCCTTTACATTCCACCCTCCCTGATCCTCCGGCTTACGAATAATATCATCCCAATATTCTTTATTACAGACTCTGGTATCTTCCCTATAAGGAATAGAAATAAAAATACGCTTTCTTGTTACCCTTTCTAATTCTTTTAACGCCAACATAGGAGAATCCAAATGTTCTAAACATTGAAAGGACATTGAATAATCAAAGGACTTTTCCGGAAACGGCAGTTGATATATAGACCCTTGATATGCCTCAATTCCTTTATTTTTAATTTTCTGAACAGAGTGAGGATCAATGTCTAACGAAACTCCTTTTTTCCCCATTGCGTTGAGCAGAACACCGGAAGAGTCTCCCGCGTTTAATACTTTTATTTCATCTTTAAATATTTCCGGATAGAAAGTCTGAAAATACTCCCATAACCGAAAATAACGGATCTGGTTAATAAAAAGATCGGGATGAAAAACATTGTTCCTCGATTTTCTTGTTCCATAATGTTCATCAACAACCTTTTCTGAAAAAAGTCTTTTAATCACATCATTTTTTTCCACAAAATTCTTCAGAGCCTCGTATGTTTTCTTTTTTGAAAGCTTTTGCGAATTACGCCATGCTTCTTTTAAAAACCCAGGCACGTTTTCCTTTATTGTATTTTTTAAACTCATAGTCCCTTCCTAAATAAATGTTTCTTCGGAAATAGTTAATTTTTTCCATTCACGAAAACCTTCTAGAAATTTCTCCATAGCAGCTTTCGGACCTAAGGTTAACCGAACACATCTATCAAGTGGAGCCTCAAAAGACGCCCTGATATATATTTTCTTTTGCTTAAGAAAGGAAACAAGATCCTTAACAGCATCAGCATCTTGTAAAAAAATTAACATGGCATTGGTATAGTCGCCGCCATACCAACAAATTTTCATACTGTCTAACTCTTCACGCAGAAAATCCCGTCCTAACTTTGTTTCTCGGACATAATCTCCCATAATTTCAGAATGCTCAAGCATATATTCTGCTATCGCCATAGACAACCCATTGGATTCGACCAGCGATCTTGTTTTTGCGAGATAATCAATAACATTCTTTTCACCAACCATAAATCCAACCCGTATACCGGCCATACCATAGGCCTTAGAAAACGTCTGAAAAAGAATTAAATTATCAAATTCATCAATAAGGTTTACGGCGCTTTCCGCACCAAAACATCCGTAGGCCTCATCCACAAAAAGCCACACATTATGATCTTTACATTTCTGTACTAACTTCTTTATCTCACTGACTGACAGATAACTTTCAATTGGAAGGTTGGGATTGGGCAAACAGACAAAAGCCGTCTTATCATTAATCATCTCATATAACTGATCCGTCTTAAGAGACAAGTCGGCATTAAACCCGACACTTTTATAATTGACCTGAAAAGCTTTGGCATAAACACTATACATTGGAAATGTTGGATCAATCACAATGACTTCATCCCCAGGATTTGTAAGTGTTTCATATATAACATGTATCGCTTCTGTTATACCATTAGTGATATAAAAATTACCCTCTTCTTTTCCAAAATACTGGGCTAATTTACAATACAGACTATCCGGCTCAGGATAACAACTAAGTGTAGCGCTGGTAATTAAATTTCTGATTTCCTCGAGATTTTTCTGCGGTAAAGGCGTCACCCTTTCATTTCGATCCAAACAAAGCCCGCTTTCCATATCCCTTCCCAAAGAGGTACGGACACGCTTTAAATCCACTAAATGTTTTTTAAATTTCATGGTCATTTATTTTTTAAAAGGTCTGGAGAATTCTTTGATAAGAGGCTCAGCGGGATCATTACAGTTTCCTAAACAATTATGACAAATCAATCCCTTCAGGTCGTTAGCAATATGCCGCTTTCGCAGGTTAACAAAATGTTCATTATGCCAGGCATCCTTTAAAGATTCCTCTCTCAAATCGGCGACACATAAATAGTTCTGGTAATCAACAACACATGTCGTTAAAAATCCCTGTGGTGTAATTGTTGCTCTAAAAAAAGGATCAGGACATTTTCCGCAGAACTGATCACGGCTTAAACTTCCCAAAAGATTATTCTTATCTACCTCTTCCGTATAGTTATTTTCGTACATATTACCGCCCTGATTACTGCAACCGCGAAGGTCTTCATCATCAGTATATGGCCCTAAAATCTCCTGCAGTAAAGGCCATTCTCCTTTTGTGATTTTGGTGGGAACCATACTGTAATAAATCCCCAACTTGATATTGTTTTCTTTTCGATAAGAGTCAAACCATTTGATATGTTCTATAACTTTCTCAAAATCATCCTTACCATGCACCTTTTTATAAGATTCACGGGTTCCTGCGTTAACAGAAAACTTGACACTATCTAAGCCTGCATCAATAACCGATTTGGCACGCTCCGGCGTGGCCAAGGCACCGTTTGTAGTAATAAAAATATATTTTATTCCCCTTTCCTTGGCATAGCCGACAAGTTCGGCAAGATCCTTTCGAATAAACGGTTCTCCCGTGGCATAAAATCCGATATCCTGTGTTCCATTTTCAATACATTGGTCAATAAGGTTAAAGGCTAAGTCTTTGTCAAGATTAGCCTTCTCCGATATTTTCTTATTACTACAAAAAACACATGTATGATTACAGGCATTACTGATATCAAAGAATATTTCCCGCGGAAAAGGAGGGTATGGATTCTGCCAATCTACAGATGTTCTCAGCGCCTTTTTTTTTGCAAAGGTGGTGTCTTTTTCTTTAGTTCGCATAATTTATCCCCTTCGAATAGTGTGATTGAAAAAGTGGATCGTCTTTCATAATCTCTTCAACCCGCAAACGATCATTCTCGTCGTCAACGCCCATTGTTTTATAAATTGTCTCGACCAATTTAATCTTATAGCCATTTTCAATAATCCGAAGCATATCGACAGATTCCACCATTTCCAATGGCGTCGGAGCCATTTGAACATATTTCATCAGGAAATCTTTTTTAAATGGAAGAATACAAACCTGACGATATTTGTTAAACGTTTCCTTGCACTTCTTCGCAGAAGGAACAGCTTCTCTGGAAAAATATAGAGCATAATTCTGAAGGTCCTTTGTAACTTTAATAACATTGGGATTATTAAAATCCTCTTCACTATCAATAGCCGAAATAAGATTGGAACAAACAAGATCCTTATCAGTTTTAAAAGGACTAACAGCCTGATCAATCATCTCAGGATATGTTAATGGTTCATCGCCCTGAATAACAACAACTATATCAGCGTCGGTATTAATATTATTGCAGGCCTCTGCCACCCGGTCTATACAATTACGATGTTCATTTGATGTCATAATGGCCTTACCGCCAAAAGATACCACCTCTTCCATAATTTCCTCATTACATGTCGCGACATAGACTTCGTCCAAAGTCTTTGACAAACAGCAGCGCTCATAAACATGCTGAATCATTGTCATCCCGCAAATTCTTGCCAGAGGTTTCCCAAAAAAACGTGTGGATTCCATACGAGCGGGAACCATACCAATAATTTTCATGCCGACCTCTTTATTTTCTTTAATGAATCTTCCGTGAATTTTGCCAGTAGTAACGTATCCAAACTCAACGCCACAAATTTAAATCCGGATTTCACCTGTTTATTCACCTCTTTGTAATCCGGTGGAATCACATGAATCCCGGCATTATACTTTTTCTTTTCGGAAATCTGTAAAACGCTTTTCAAACTATTTTTAACTTTAGGATGATTAAATTTTCCGGGATACCCAACCGAACCGGATAGATCATAAGGACCGATGACAAAGGCATCAATGCCTTCAACGGCCATGATCTCTTCAAAATTTTCGACCGCATCAATATGTTCAATCTGAATTACAACCACGCTTTCTTTATTCACCCAATTCTTATAATGTTCAAAACCGGTTCCATATCCTTGGGCCCGAGCCAATCCGACACCACGCGTTCCTTTTGGAGGATACTTCACGGCCGCCACAGCCCGACGGGCTTCTTCGGCACTATTAACCATCGGCACCATGACACCATGTGCTCCGGTATCCATCGCCCGCTTAATCAAATTCGCGTTATTTTCACCAACACGAATTAAAGGACTTGTTCCATTTTGTTCGATAACACGCACCAAATTCTGTGCAACGGTTAAATCCATGGCACTGTGTTCCATATCAATTAATAACCAGTCAAAATTCATTTTTGCCATAATTTCCGCGATAATTTCATTGCCAATCGTAATCCAGGACCCGATGGTAACCTGACGCTTGTTGAGTTTTTCTTTTAAAGATAATGATGTCGTCATTTATAAACCTGCTCTTTGGTATTAAGATTTTCTAGGTAAGTCATAACCGGCATCATATCCGGAAATTTTGCGTTAATAGCCGGATCTTTAAGCCAAGTTTGATCTTCATCATAGTATCGGGCAATGAAATGAAGGGCCTGTGCCTTAGCTCCTTCCAAATCATTGTGCGAATCGCCGATAAATATAACTTCCTCGGCTTTTAAGTTTTTACTTTCCAGAATGTTTTGAATAATTTGTGCTTTTTTGTCCGGCGATCCATACACACCTTTAAAATAATGTGCAATATCTGTTCTTTGCTGAACAATATCGCGCATCTCTCCTTGAGGAGTTCCGGATGCCACAAACATATCATATTTTCCTTCACAATATTCCAGCAGTTCTTTGGCTCCATTAACGAAGGAAGAATTTACAACCCGGTCGACCACAATATCATGGAATTTCTGACAAAGGGCATCAAGTTTTTCCTGGGGAAGCGGCTCGTCCAAAATACAATCGTAGGCATATTGGATTTTAACAACACGTGAAATACCGCCATTATCGAGATGATATTGTTTGATCGCTTCTACCTGGTTCTGTGGACGGTCTTCAAATAACTGACAAAAAGCTTCCGTCTTTACATCAACCGATTCCAGAATAACCCCGTCAAAATCAAAAATAATCGCTTTAATCATTTTCTAAACCGTCCTCGCGCCCCCTAAGCGTTCATCGGCTGCCCCATCGCAGACTCTTCAAAGTTTTCAGAATCTTGATTGAAAAATCGATCCGTGAATTCTTCTTTCAGTTCGGTATAAATTTTATTTGCTTCCGGTGTATCTTCTTCCGCCTTTTTAATATCCGGCCAACGCGACTCGGGAAACTTCACATACATGTTAAATGTTTTTACGATCTTATTCACTTCCGCCCTGGGAAATTGCGGCATATCCAAAATAGAACCTTCGACGACATAGGATTTCACAATATCTTCGTTCTTAATATACCCTAAATCCAGGCACACTTTATGTAACGGAGTTCCATGAAATGGTGAGAACGGATATGCGTTACGATCGGAAGAACCAATCAGTTTATTAAAACGAATAGTATCAAAAGCCAATTCTCTTGTCTCATGAGGAAAGCCCATAATGTTATTTACACTGTAAGGAATGCCAGCTTCATTTACCAGCTTGAAATTCTTTACCATCATATCATTCGTGACCGCTCTTTTGAGATGGACCTTTCGAAATTGTTCATTGCCATGCTCAAGGCCAAATGATATCCGCGCGCAACCGATGTCTTTTAACATTTTCAGACGTTCGGCTGTGACTGTTTCAATGCGCGTCTGGCACCAAAACGGCAATTTGATGTCTTGATAAATTTCACAAAACTCTTCAAACTCTCCCTTTTTCCATGACATAAAGGTATCAGCCCAAAAATATAAATATTCCGCTTTCATATC
>JAGQKQ010000003.1 GCA_020430005.1 Candidatus Omnitrophota bacterium | reverse complement strand
GTGGACGTCAAGATTCCCTTTCGTCAGTGGACGGGTGATGACGGGTATAGTAAGTCCGGGGCTTTCCGTGATCGGGTTCATCGGGAATTTACTCAGGAATCTTTTGGAAGCTTTGGTGAATTTTATGCCGATTATAATGCACCGTTTGATGATCTTTGGAGCGCGGTCTGGCCGGAGGAGGGGCATGTGGTCTCCGATGGAGGTATAGGTGGAGCCGTGGATGTGGATTATGAGGGAGAGCAGGAAATTTTTGCCTGGTACAACATGATTGACCTTCCGCTTAACTCATGGTTTAAAATTATTGGGGGCGTCCGTTATGAAACCACAGAGTTGAGTACTGTTAATAATCCTGAGATCAATGCTTTCTGGGTTCCTGTAGGATCAAACTCTTCCTTAAAGTTGTCAACAACGCCGGGAGCGGCGGATGTATCATTTAAACAGGAAGATGTTTTACCTTCCATGGGATTTTCCTTCACACCGATTGAACAAATTACATTTCGGGGATCCTATAGTAAAACGGTAGCCCGCCAAACTTTCAAGGAACTTTCCCCCATTATTCAACAGGAATATTTGGGTGGCCCTGTCTTTGTCGGTAATTCAGAATTGCAGATGAGTGGTGTCACGAATTATGATACGCGCTTGGACTATACACCGTATGACGGTGGATTGGTATCCTTCTCCTGGTTTTATAAGAAAATCATTAATCCTATCGAATACGTTCAGCAGACAACGAATGAATTTGGTTTTACCCGTCCGGTAAATTACGCGGAGGGATGGCTTTCCGGATTTGAAATTGAGGGGCGGCAGAAATTGGGACAGTTTTTTGAATCGCTGGAAGGTCTTTCTATTGGCGCGAACGCGACGTTTATCGAATCGGAGGTTGGAATTTCCTATGACGACGTAAAGATTTTTATGGATAGAGGTCTTCAAAATCCGCCTACAACCCGTGATATGTTGAATGCCCCGGAATATTTATACAATATTTATTTAACTTACGATTCCGAACGTTTTGGAACAAAGATGGGACTTTTCTACACAGTTAAAGGTGATACCTTGGTTACCGGAGCCGGACAAGAACGAGGACATTTTGTGCCGGATGTTTACGCGAAAGAATATGGAACCTTAAATTTAAGTCTATCAAAGAGTCTCGGAGAGGATTTTGAATTAACATTTAAGGCAAAGAACTTAACCAATCCAAAAATTCAGGAAGTCTATCGCTCTGAGTTTATAGATGACGAACCTATAAAAGCGTCTTATACAAAAGGAATTGATTACACGCTTGGTTTAAGTGGTAAGTGGTGACAATAGATACAAGAGGTAGGTAAGCAACATGCTTGCATGTTGCTTAGAAAGAAATGAAAGGATATGACAATGACTAAACAGATGTTAAGAACGTTTTTATGTGTTTTTGGCTTAATGGTATTGGCTTTACCAGCGCGGGCCCAGAATGAAGACGTCGAGAATACACGGACAGCGTTGGAGAAGTGGGTGGAAACGCGCCGGCTGATTTCACAGGAACAGCAGGATCTGGAATTAAGCAAGGAAATGTTGAACGAACGTATTGATGTTCTGGAGCAAGAAATCAAGTCGTTAAAAGATAAAATTAAAGATGCCGAGTCTAGCATTACCGAAGCGGATAAGAAACGCGCTGGTTTGCTGGAGGATAACGAAAAGTTAAAACAAGCTTCAGCGGTGCTTGATCAAACAGTTGTACAGCTGGAACAAAAAACGGCAAAGCTATTGGAACATCTGCCGGATCCCATCCGCGAGCGTGTCAAGCCGTTGAGTCAGCGTTTTCCGGAAAATCCGGAAGAGACCAAGCTTTCTTTGGCGGAGCGCTTTCAAAACGTTATCGGTGTTTTAAACGAAGTTAATAAATTTAATCGTGACGTTAATATTGTCAGTGAGGTCCGCGACCTTCCTGATGGAACAACGGCTGAGGTGACTACGCTTTATGTGGGTGTCGGACAAGGGTATTATGCCAGCGCGAATGGAAAAATTGCCGGAACAGGATATTCCTCTCCATCGCAGGGCTGGGTTTGGACACCGGCTAATGACGCTGCCGACGAAATTATGCAGGCGATCGCGATTATGAAAAATGAACAAGTGGCCACGTTTGTCCAGGTGCCGGTAAAAATACAATAACCAAAGAGAGACAGGATTATGAAAACAAAACATATTTTAAACATTTTAATGGCTACTCTGATTATCGGGCATGCCGCGCTGGGGCAAGCTCAGGAATCTCCGGACACAGAAAATGCCGCCGTTTCCTTTGAACAGGCATCATCCACTATTCAACAGCAGCTTGATGACAGTTTGAAGGAACTTAGTACGTTGCGTGAAAAAATTGCTGATGAAAAGATTCCTTTAACGCGTAAATTAAATGAGCTTGAAGGAGAACTGGTTACAGTTCGAAGTGAATATCAGAAAACGTCCCGGCTTTTAGACAGTCACACCCTCGATTTAAGTAACCTGCGCAATGAAATTAAATCGCGGCAGGAAGAGGCAACATACCTTTCGAATTTATTAAGTGAATATATCCGTAACTTTGAATCGCGATTACATATTTCAGAGATTCAACGCTACAGCGAACAGTTAGATGCGGCCAAACTGGCGCTTGAAAATACAAATCTATCTAACCAGGAAATGTTTCAGGAGCAGGCGAAATTATTGACGGTATCGCTGGAACGTTTGGATGACGCGTTGGGCGGTATTTCGTTTAAAGGATCGGCTGTTGATCCGAATGGTCTGGTGAAGCAGGGAACATTTGTTCTTGTCGGGCCGTGGGCGGTTTTTCGGGCAGATGATGGCAGTATTGTCGGAACGGCTGAACAGCGTATTGGATCATTAGAGCCGGCAATTCTAACATTTGAAAACGAATCTGATAAGAAAACGGTTGAACAGTTGGTGACAAGTTCGCAGGGAAAAATTCCGTTAGATCCGACACTAGGTAACGCACATAAGATTGAAGCGACGCATGAAACTCTTTTGGAGCACGTTCAAAAAGGTGGTCCGGTTATGGTGCCGATCTTTTTGTTAGCCGGTGCGGCTTTGGCGGTCGCGCTTTATAAATGGCGTGTTTTAGCGTTTATCCGTACGCCGTCACAACGTCAGGTTGACGGATTTTTACAAGCTATCGCGCAGTCCGACAAAACGGGTGCGTTACAAAAAGCCGATACGATCGGTGGTCCGGTTGGCCGTATGTTAAAAGCCGGCGTTGATCATATTGAGGAACCACGGGAATTAATTGAAGAGGTGATGTTCGAAATCATTATGGATACCCGTTTAAAATTGCAAAGCCTTTTACCGTTTATCGCGATTAGCGCGTCATCGGCGCCGTTATTGGGACTGTTGGGAACGGTAACAGGGATTATTAATACATTTAAATTGATTACGGTGTTCGGTTCGGGAGATGTTAAAACATTATCCGGCGGTATTTCCGAGGCTTTGATTACAACGAAATTTGGTTTGATTGTCGCAATTCCTTCATTGCTTATGCACGCCTTTTTATCACGCAAGGCGAGAGGAATTATTGATCAAATGGAAAAGATTGCGATTTCCTATATTAATCAGGTTAGTAAAACACCATATCAGCAAGCGAAAGAATTTATTAACGCAGCATAAAAATAATAAATCTTATGATAGAAGCTTTTCAATCATTATGTGAGCAGGCAATTTCAATCTGGTTATCCGGCGGGTGGGCAATGATGGCCCTGGCCGTGAATGCTCTTGTATTGTTTGGACTGGGAATGCACATATTACTTAAGCTGGTTGAAAAGGGGTTTCTTTTTCTTCCGGAAACAGTATGGCGCCGCTGGATTGATCATCCACAGGAGCGTCGGGGTCAGATTGGAGAGATACTGGCCTATGTGACCAGTGGATTATCGTTAAAACAGACGCTGGATTTTTTTCAGGAGTTGCGTACGACGGAAATTGTTCCGTTTGAAAGAGATCTTCGTGTGATGCAGGTATGTGTTGGGGCGGCACCGCTTTTAGGATTGTTAGGAACGGTTACCGGAATGTTAACGACATTCGGGGCCCTGGCATCCGGTTCCGGCGGGGAGAAGACTATGGCGCTTGTCGCGGAAGGGATTTCTGAAGCCTTAATTACAACCGAAACCGGACTTGTTATTGCGTTACCGGGATTGTTTTTTCAATATCAATTATCCCGTATGCACGATCAGTATAAAAGTTTTTTAACACATCTTGAAACAGTGTGTACACAGAAGATCTATAAAGAGTCGCGTCAGAAGCAAACGACGAAGAATTAATAAATAAAAAGGAAATGGTATGGGACGATTTCGTAATTTAGCAACAGATGATAGTAATGAAACCGGCGTGGATATGTCTCCGTTGATCGATTGTGTTTTTATTCTGCTGATTTTCTTTATTGTTACAACGACATTTGTTGAAGAAACAGGTGTGGATGTGGATAAGCCGCAGGCAGCCTCGGCTGTGCGTCTGGAAAAAACCAGTATTTTGATCGCGTTAACAGAAAAAGGGGAAGTGGTTTACGGCGGCCGGGAAATCGGTATTAGTGGTGTCCAACCCTTGGTCAAACGGATGCTCCAGAAAGAAGATGTCCCGATTATCATTCAGGCGGATACAGCCGCACATTCAGGTTTACTTGTGCGTATTATTGACGAGGCAAAATTGGCAGGGGCCACAAAGGTAAGTGTGGCCACGAGCCAACCTAAAGGGTGATGTTTTACGGGTTTATCGTTAGACGGTTACGTAACTGGAAACGCTAAACGGAGGTCGGTTATAGTTTGTCGTTTATAAATTGTGGATAAAGGATTAAAAAGTATAACACAACCCTTTAACGTTAAACGATTCGAGCCGCGTAACCAAACGCCGTTTCAATAATCGATATATGGGCGGAATATAGTGAAGTATGAAAAAGAATGTATCTACAATAAGGAATTATCGTCATCGTCTGTGGGTTTTTTTAGGAGCGATTGGATTGACATTGGTATGCTTTCTTGTTTTACCATTGATGCAGGCGATTAATAAACCGCCGACAGCGGACTTGGCTTTGCAGGATGTGGATGTGGCCAATCTTCCACCGCCACCGCCTCCACCACCGGAAGAAGAACCCGAAGAGCCGGAACCGGAAGAACAGCCGCCGGAATTAATGGAAGAGGCACCGCCTTTGGATTTATCTCAATTGGAGCTGGCCTTGAATCCCGGATTCAGTGAAGGATGGATGCAGGGGGATTTTGCCGTTAAATTAAATACTGCCGGAGGGGAAGCGGATAACCTTGATGCGTTATTTTCGATGGCGGATTTGGATCAGAAGCCGCGTGCTGTTTATCAACCGGGACCGGTTTTAGACAGTAAACTGCGAAAAAGGGCGCCTGGAACGGTTTACATTCTTTTTATTGTGGATAAAAAAGGACGCGTAGAAAATCCGATTATCCAAAAATCAACGGACTCTATTTTTGAAGCCCCGGCGTTAAGCGCGGTGAAGCAATGGAAATTTGAACCTGGTAAACGTAATGGACAAGCGGTCCGGTTTCGTATGCGTGTACCGATTACGTTCCCGAAAGGATAATGATAATGAAAATATTAAAACGATATGATGTAAGTTTATTGACGGTTGCGATTATTTTTTTCGCCTTGGTTACAAATACCTTTGCCGGAACATTAACACCGTTTGAATTGAGCATCTGGAATGATGAAACCTTTCAAAAGCAGTTTGCGGAAAGTTATCTTTCGGAAGTCGAGGTAGAGCCTCGCGTCACAACGACCGAACGTGATCAGATGCAGAAAATTCTTGGATTAATTTCCGAAGATAATATGGATGAGGCTGTCAAGTTACTGCAGAAATATCAGAGCCCGGCCGCCAGCGCGGTCATCGATTTTACATTAGCGAATATTTATTTTCAGCAGGAAAAAATGGATGAGGCCGCGGAAGTCTATCAGATAGCGGTCGAGAAATATCCAAAATTCCGTCGAGCATGGCGAAATTTGGGGTTAATTTATGTCCGTCAGAGCGAGTTCGAAAAGGCCTTGCCCGCGCTAACCAAGGTGGTGGAATTGGGTGGTGGAGACTCCTTAACGTACGGACTGCTTGGTTTTGCTTATTCTTCAACAGAAAATAATCTTTCCGCGGAATCGGCCTATCGTATGGCGGTTTTAATGGATCCCAATACGGTAGATTGGAAAATGGGATTAGCCCGCAGCCTTTTTAAACAAGAAAAGTATGCGGATGCGGTTGCCTTAACATCGCAACTTATCGCATCAGATCCGGGGCGGTCTGATTTATGGTTATTACAAGCCAATGCTTATATCGGACAAAATAAACCGTTGAAGGCGGCAGAGAATTATGAGCTTGTTGAACGTCTTGGTGGGGCAACCAGTGACAGTTTAAATATGCTGGGCGATATTTATATTAATGAAGGTCTTTTTGATATGGCGGTGGACGCTTATCTTCGGTCTATGGAAAAGAGCGAAAATGTAAAGCTCGACCGTGCGATCCGGGCCGCAAAGGTACTAACCACACGCGGCGCGTTTAAAGAAACCGGACGGTTGGTTAAACATATCGAAAATGATTACGATGATCTTTTGGATGATGATACACGTAAAGATTTATTAAAACTTCGCGCGCGTTTGGCGGTGGCCGAAGGTGCCGGCGAAGAAGAAGCGCGTGTGTTGGAAGAAATTGTAAAAATCGATCCTCTCGATGGAGAGGCGTTAATTCTGCTTGGTCAGCACAGTGGACGTTCCGGCGACACGGAAAAAGCGATCTTTTATTTTGAACGGGCTTCCAATATCGAGAAATATGAAGCCGATGCTAAAGTTCGTCACGCTCAATTGCTTGTTAAGAACGGAAAATACGCGGATGCCATTCCTTTATTACGACGCGCACAGCAAATTAAACCGCGTGATGATGTTCAGCAGTATTTGGAACAAGTTGAACAAGTCGCGAAAACACGATAAACACTTAAGATTTTCACAGCTTAGTCATACAGACTTCACAATGAACTGCTAATAATACTGTATTCGTATTAAGCGGGGAAAAATAATTTATGGATTTAACCGTTGTTTCCACATATCGCTGTAATTCAAAATGTCAGATGTGTTATATCTGGCAAAACCCGACGGATCCGAAGGAAGAAGTGTCTATTGAAACGCTTTCCAAACTTCCCGGCGGATTTGATAATCTGAATGTATCCGGCGGAGAACCGACCTTGCGCAAAGATTTGATGGAGGTCATCGATGTTCTTTATCCCAAAGCCAAGATTACCGAAATCAGTTCTAATGGCTTACATCCCGAGCGTCTTGTCCCGATTATCAAAAAGTATCCCAAATTAAAAGTTCGTTTCAGCCTGGAAGGGCGAGAGATTAATAGCAATCGTATCCGTGGTGAAAAAGACGGTTTTCAAACCAAGGTTAAAGGTTTGCAAATGCTGAAAGATGCCGGCGGACAAGATTTGGGTTTTGCTTTAACGATTCAAGATGAAAACGTTGATGACTTGGTGTGGCTTTATGAATTTGCCCGTGATATGGGTGTTGAATTAGCCACATCCACATTACACAATGCCTGGCAGTTTCATAAGAATGATAACTATTTTTATGACCGCGTGAGTGTGGCCCGTAAAGTGGAAGGGCTGATTACCGCGATGTTAAAAACGAACAATGTTAAAAATTGGTTCCGGGCGTATTTAAATCTGGGATTAATTAAAAAGATTCTCGGTCAGGATCGTTTGATTAAATGTACAGCGGGAAGTGATTTTATTTTTATTGATCCGTGGTCGGATGTCTGGGCGTGCAATGTCCGCACGGATTTGCCGATGGGAAATCTGGCCAAACAAAGCTGGCAGGAAATTCTGGATAGTGATGTCGCGCGTAAAAGCCGGGAAAAGGTTGCGCAATGCCGTCAGAATTGCTGGATGGTGACGACCGCACGCACGGCCATGCGATCTAATATTATTCCGATGTTTCCGAAACTGCAACCGTTGTTTTGGGTTTTAGAAAATAAAATCAAAACGACATTGGGTATGGATATCGCATTTGATCGCTATATTGATTACGGGAATGTCGGTACTAGTCCACGTGTGGAACGAACGTCATTTTTAAATCAAACATTTAAAGCTAAACTTCAAAAGGCGGCGGACCCGCACTATGTTCAAGGAGAATTTTTTAACCGATGAAAGTTGTTGTCTTAGGAACGAGAGGTTTTCCGAATATTCAAGGTGGTGTTGAAACACACTGTGCGGAACTTTATCCACGCCTGGTGGCCGCCGGATGTGACGTTACCGTTATCGGACGCGCACCTTACACAGGAAAAGCGCCTTATGAATATGAAGGTGTAAAGATTATTCCTTTGGCCTGTCCAAAAAATAAATTTCTGGAAGCGGTATGGCATACATTTTGTGGTGTGCTGAAGGCCAGACAGATTGGTTGTGATGTTTTACATATTCACGCGATTGGCCCGGCGTTGTTTGTTCCGTTAGCCCGTTTGTTGGGGATGAACGTCGTGATGACGCATCATGGTCCCGATTATGACCGGAAAAAATGGAATGCTGTGGCTAAAGGTGTTTTGAAATTAGGCGAACGGTTGGGCGTAAAATTCGCGAATCATGTTATTACGGTTTCAAAGGCGATCGCGGCGATGGTTTATCAAAAATATGGCCGGGAAGTAACCGCTATTCCTAATGGTGTCGTAATTTTTCCGCGTGCGGTCGGCCGGCATGTTTTATCCCGCTATAATGTTGAACAAAGTAAATATATTCTGGCAGTGGGGCGTTTTGTTCCGGAAAAAGGATTTGATGAACTCCTGCAGAGCTTTCAGCAATTTTCAGCGAAGAATCAGGATGGATGGAAATTGGTGATTGCGGGAGATGCCGATCATGATGACGATTTTAGCCGTAAATTTAAGCAGGACTGCCGTAATACTTCCGATGTTGTTCTGACCGGCTTTATTAAGGGAAGAGAGTTGAGGGAATTATACAGCCATGCCGCTCTTTTTGTTCTGCCGTCCTATCATGAAGGCCTTCCGATTGTATTATTAGAGGCCTTGAGCTACGGCGCGTCGTGCCTGGTTTCCGATATTCCGGCGAATCGTGAGGTGTGTTTGGAAAAAGATCGCTATTTTAAACCGGGGGATATTCCCACAATGACCCGGAAGCTTCACCAGTACCTGGATAATTTCTCCGAAGATTCCATGGATCGTCAGGGGATGATTAACTATATCCGCGAGACATACAATTGGGATCATATTGCCGAGCAGACGCTTGGGCTTTATCAACAATCCGCGTCTTTTTCCAGGGCTGAAAAGGCCGAAACTTATCCTGTCTAAAAACCGGACCTGAATTGATCCGGGCCCCGTCAAAAAGTTTATTTTTACCATAAATATATTAATAACAATAAGTTGTGGTTGTGTGCATTCTTTGGTGCTGAACTGATCAAGAAGCCTTTCTCGGTTCCAGGAACGTGGATGAAAAGACCTTGCTTTTTCGGGGTCAAATATTATAATGTAAAATATCGTAAGACGTTTACTGCGTTAATCTTGAAGGTAATCGCCAACATATTTCTGAGACCTTTTACCAATAATAGGGACAATATTTGAACGAATTTTTGCAAAATAAAATTTTGTTTATTACCTTTGCGGTATGGATTGTCGCTCAAGGGATTAAGGTCATTATCGGTGTTATTACAGAGAGGCGGTTTAATTTTAAGTGGTTGATCGGGACCGGAGGAATGCCGTCCTCCCATGCGGCCGGCGCGGCGGCTTTGGCCACGGCTTGCGGACTGCAAGAGGGATTTGATTCGGTATATTTTTCTCTGGCCTGTGTTTTTGCTCTGGTCACGATGTTTGACGCCCAGGGCGTCCGGCGCGCGGCCGGTCAGCAGGCGGCGATTCTGAATCAGATTATGGATGATATTTATTGGAAAGGGAAAATAGAAACCGACCGGCTGTTTGAACTGATCGGACATTCTCCCTTACAAGTCATTGCCGGTGGTATTCTCGGGGCCGGGCTGGCGACTTTTTTTTATCGAACCTGGTAATTTGAAGATATAAAAAAATTTTAATTTTAATTTCAGGAGGTTCAAAGTGTTTAACACACGTAATTATATTATCGCAGGTTGTGTGGTTGTTCTTATCATCGGCTGGCTTATCTTTTCGCCGAAAAAACAGAACGACACCATCCAATATGCATCAACTCCGGCGGCCACAAATACCAGTGGAGGAGGCAGTTCACCTAAGCAGGACTCGGCACAAAGTCTTTACCAGGAGGCGGTTTCTCTAAAAAACAACGGACATTTTCTGGAAGCCAAAGAGACCTATCAGAAAATTATGATGGACCATCCTGATTTCGACAATATTGAAACAACACAAAAGGAATTAGAAACTCTTAATATGAAGATTATTTTGTCGAATACGCCGACGCCAAAGACAGTAACGCATGAAGTTGTCAGCGGGGACACTCTTGGAGAGTTAGCCAAGAAATATGGGACAACGGTTCAGTTGATTAAGAAAAAAAATAATTTAAAGAATGATATTATCCGTATCGGTCAGAAGTTGACAATATGGACAGGACAGTTTAACATCTTTGTTGATAAGTCGCAGAACAAACTTATTTTGAAAGATGAAGACGGTGTTGTGAAGGTTTATGATGTGTCGACGGGAAGAAATAACGGAACACCCGTTGGAGATTTTAAGGTTACTACAAAACTGGTTGACCCGGTATGGTTTAAATCCGGCGCTATTGTTCCGCCGGAGAGTCCGGAAAATGAGCTTGGCAGCCGTTGGTTAGGATTTGATATTCCCGGATACGGAATTCATGGAACCATTCATCCTGATAGTATTGGACAACAAGTTACGGCCGGGTGCGTCCGTATGCGTAATCAGGAAGTTGAAGAGCTGTATGACTTGATTCCCACGGGAACAAAAGTTAAAATTGTTGATTAAGATTAGAGTCCCAGTGTCCAAAAATACCGAAGACCAGAGAATATCTCTGGGCTACAGGGTTTCTGGAGCGCTGGGTTTCCCTTTAAAAGGTAGAGAGTATGACAATTCTTGATTTTGAAAAACCGATTTTTGAGTTGGAAACAAAAATAGACGAGCTTCGTAATTTTGGGACAGATAAAAATATAACCCTTGATCCTGAGGTTAAAAAACTCGAGAAAAAACTCGAGAAGATGAAGGAAGAGGTTTATAGCAATCTTACCACCTGGCAGCGTGTTCAGCTGGCCCGCCATCCTGATCGTCCCTATACAATGGATTATATTAAGATGATCGCCGACGATTTTTTGGAACTTCACGGTGATCGTTTATTTGCCGATGATCTGGCCTTGATCGGTGGTTTTGCGACAATCGGAAAAGAAAAGGTCCTTATTATGGGCCATCAAAAGGGGCGTGATACTAATGAAAACCTGAAGCGCAATTTTGGTTGTGCGCATCCGGAAGGATATCGTAAGGCCATTCGCTTAATGGAAGCCGCCGAGAAATTTCAACTGCCGATCATTACCTTAATCGATACGCCCGGTGCCTATCCGGGAATCGGCGCGGAAGAACGCGGACAAGCACAGGCGATCGCATCGAATCTGCTGGATATGGCGAATTTAAAAACACCGGTTATTGCAACGGTTATTGGAGAAGGCGGAAGCGGGGGAGCTATTGGAATCGGTGTCGCCGATAAAGTTTGTATTTTGCAACATGCCTATTATTCCGTTATTTCCCCGGAGGGTTGTGCGTCCATTCTTTGGCGTAATGCTGTTAAGGCACCTGATGCCGCGGAGGCGTTGAAGATTACAGGAGAACATCTTTTGAAATTTGGGGTTGTCGATGAAGTGATCCCTGAACCGATGGGCGGTGCACATCGGGATCCGGCCTTTGTCGCGGAACAATTAAAAAAGACCATTCTAAAATATATCCGGGAATTACGCGCCTTATCAACCGACGAACTGTTAAATCATCGGTACGAAAAGTTTCGAAAAATCGGAGAATTTACCACAGTAAGCAAAGATCCTGCCTCTGCCAAACAAAATAAATCTGAAAAAGACACTGCATAGCCGTTAATATTATGACTCCAGCTAACTTAAAGCGTGATATCCGCGACTTGTCTTATGACGAGTTTGCAGAATATCTGATATCAATCAATGAAAAGCCCTTTCGAGCTCAACAGGTGTTTGAGTGGATTTATAAGAAAGGAGTTTGGTCTTTCGCGGATATGAAGAATTTATCCCAGGATCTGCGCAAAAAATTGGCGGAAGACTTTGAATTCAAGCCGTTAAAGATTGTCACTAAGCAAATCGCCGAGGATGGAACCACAAAGTTTTTATTTGAGTTAGATGATCATGAAAAAATCGAAACGGTTTTGATTCCGACCAAAACACGCACAACGATTTGTATTTCTACTCAGGCCGGCTGTAAATTTGGCTGTAAATTTTGTGCCAGCGGTATTGGCGGATGGACACGAAATTTATCCTGCGCGGAAATCTTGACGCAAATCTTGCATATTAAAGAAGAGTCCCAAAAACACGCACGGCCATTATCCCATATTGTGTGTATGGGAACGGGAGAGAGTTTTGATAACTATGATAATCTTCTCAAGGCGTTGCGGATTGTGAACAGTGAAAAGGGAATTAACATCGGCGCCCGCCGGATTACAATTTCTACCGTCGGTCTTGTTCCCAAAATCATGCAGTTTGCGCAGGAAAATTTTCAGGTAGAATTGGCCATTTCTCTGCACGGCTACAACGATGAATCCCGTAACAAACTTATGCCGGTTAATCGCAAATATCCTTTTACCGAACTTATGGATGCCTGCCGGGAATATATCAAAAAAACCCGTCGTCAGATTACGTTTGAATACATTTTGATAAAAGGAATAACCTGCACCGATGAAGCGGCTAAGGAGCTTTCCCGTCATTTGAAGGGAATGATTTGTAAAATGAATCTGATCCCGTATAATCCTGTCTCGGAGTTTGACCATCAAACGCCTACCCGGCAAGAAATGTTTGCCTTTCAAGATCGATTAAAACGATATGGTATCCACGCAACCATTCGTATGCCGCGAGGGAGAGACGTTTCAGCTGCTTGTGGTCAGTTACGACATAATTCTTAGGTATTTCCCGCTTCGCCATAAATTTTCATTTGATGGCTTCGCAGGACAACAGGCTTCGCTTTCTAAAACCGGGCGAAGTTCAATACGAACGTCATTGAACGAAGCCTGGCACGAGAAAACATTATAAAAGAATTTTTTCTTCGACTTTTCCGCAAAATTGATTATTTCCTTAGGGCATGATAGAGTAAAATATATACATTTCATTACAGCATGGTTGGTGGGAGGCGTATGATGAAAAGGATTATTTTTGTTTTCTGCGTTTTATTGATGCTTTATTCAAGAACAGCCTGGCCGGCGGATATTGATTATAATCCAAAGAATTACGACTATGGTGATTTGGCGTCTGCAACTCTTATGACCAAGGCGTGGAATGCCCTTGAAAACAGGGACTATCCGGCTGTTATGGCCTACACAGACCGTTGCCTGAAAATGTATTCTAAAGAAGCCCTCCAAATGCAGGCTGACCTGGATACTCTTCCCAAAGGTGATCCCGAACATATTGCCTCTTATTGGGCTTTAAATGATGTTGCCACATCTTTATTCCTGCAGGCTGAGGTTTATGTGAAACTCAATGACTTTGAAAGTGCCGAAAGGATTTATAATAAACTAATTAAGGAATATCGTTTCGGACAGTGCTGGGATCCAAAAGGATGGTTTTGGCAACCGGCACAGGCCGCAAAGATGTGGTTAAAAATGTTTGAGGAAAAAAACTTTACAGGCGAATTCAGCACGGCGCCGTCATTAGTTGAGGACGCGGGAAGAGCCTTGCAGCAGAGAAAATATGAGCAGGCTATTGATATTTCTGATAAATGTATTCAAAAATATTCATCTCTTGCCAAAAAACAACAACATGACTATGACGCAGATCATAATATTGCGGAGGATCAAAATGGCTTTCGCTTTTATGCGTTAAACGCGGTGGCCGAAGCTCATCTTATGAAGGGAAAGGCCCTTTTTTATAAGGGCGAAAAGGAAAAGGCCATGGAGGAATTCCTGACAATTAAAGAGCAGTATCCTTCAGCATATACCCACGTACGGATGGCGGACCGGCAAAAAGTGACGCGTATGGTGGAATATTTTCTTAGTGGCGTAGAATAATATTTAAGATGCTCTTCTAGATAAAAGAATCTTTATCGATGGCTTTAAGGTAGGCTTCTTCTTTGGTAATTGTTCCGGCACTGACCAGTCTGTGTAAGCTGGCATCCATTAAAATCATTCCCATTTGACCATTCATTTGAATTTCCGAAACAAGTTTAACAGTATCGCCTGTTTGAATAATCGAACGTAGGGCGGATGTGCGTAAAAGAATTTCTAACGCCGCGACGCGTCCGTTACCATCGGCGGTGCGGACAAGTTGTTGCGCTAAAACGCCACGCAAGGTGTTGGACAGCACTGTACGGATTTGATTTTTCTGGGCCGGTGGAAAGGCGTCTACAACCCGGTCTATGGTTTTTGCCGCGGAGTTGGTGTGTAATGTTCCAAAAACCAGAATGCCCATTTCGGCGGCTTTTAAGGCCAGTTCGATTGTTTCTTTATCCCGCATTTCTCCGACCAGAATAATATCCACATCGCTTTTTAAAGCGCCGCTTAATCCTGCGGCAAAGCTTTCTGTATCCAAACCAACCTCCCGGTGAGTCACAATGCTTTTAATGTTCTTGTGCATAAACTCTACCGGTTCTTCAATGGTCACGATTTTTTTATTCTGGTTTTGATTAATAGCGTTCATAATGGCCGCAAGAGTTGTCGATTTTCCACTACCGGTAGGTCCTGTGACTAAAACCAATCCGGAATTCAGTTTTCCGAAGGAGTTGAGAATATCCGGTAAACCCAAATCTTCAAGGGTCAGAATTTCCGAAGGGATCATTCGGAAAATCGCGCCGTATCCATTAAACTGACGAAAGTAATTGGCCCGAAAGCGCGCCTTTTCACCAAGAGAATAGGCAAAGTCCATGTCGCCTGTTTTATCAAATCGTGTCCAATAGTCAGTATCGGCGATTTCTTTCATCATGTCGACCAGTGCGTTTTCACTTAAAACCTCAGAGCTTTCCATTTCTTTAAGATGTCCATGGACGCGAATCTTGGGTTTTTGTCCTTGCGCCAAATGAAGGTCGGACCCTTTTTGAGAAATGAGTTGTTCAAAAAATGTGTCGATTTTTGCCATACTTATTCCTGTCCTCCGACGAATTGTTGAAACTCCCGTGGATTAATAGCCCGGTCATAAGCTTCTTTTCCGTCGATAATACCTTCCTGCACCAGATTTCTGAGAGAATGGTCTAAAAGAACCATGCCCTCGGATTTGCCGATAGAGATAGCATTATTAATTTGTGTGACTTTATTTTCCCGGATCATATTGGCAATGGCCGCGTTGACCATTAGTACTTCAAAGGCCGGAACAGCGCCGCTGCCATCTTTTTTAGGTACGAGTTGCTGACAGATAATGCCGCGTAAAGATTCGGACACCATGTTGCGAATAATACCCTGTTGATCTGGAGGAAAAGAGTCAATCAGGCGTGATATGGTTTGTGCCGCGTCATTGGTGTTCATTGTTCCTAATACAAGGTGTCCGGTTTCCGCAGCGGTCACAGCTAGTTGAATAGTATCCAAATCACGTAATTCACTGATAACAATAATATCCGGATCTTCTCTTAATGCGGCCCGCAATGCGTTGGCCTGAGATAGTGTGTGTGTTCCGATTTCCCGCTGTGTGATTTGACATTGTTTGGCCTCGTAGACCATTTCCACGGGGTTCTCAATGGTAATGATATGATCACTACGTGAGGAATTAATCATTTCCACAAGTGTGGTTAGTGTGCTTGTTTTTCCGCAACCGGCCGGCCCAGTGATAAGGACAAGACCTTGTGCCCACTTCGTCAGTTTCTGACAAGAGGGAGGCATGCCGGAATCTTCAAACGATCGGATAGTTTGTGGAATAAGCCGGGCAGTAAAATCCCAGCCAAAGCGTTCCCGCATTAAGGTTACACGAAAGCGGCCGCCACCGTCGAGAATATAAACGCATTCCAGATCTCCCGTGGCCTGAAAACGGGAAAGTTGTTCAGGCGTTAAACAGGACTCAATCCATTTTTTGGTATGCTCGGGAGTAACAACATCTTCACCCAGGCGGGTCAGAGAACCAAATTTTTTAAACGTAATAGGCGTGTTAACGATAAGATGAACATCGCTGGCTCCTTGTTGGCGCGCGTACAATAAAATATCATCAAGGGAACTGTTCAGGTTGATTTCGCCCGGAACAGATTTGGGATCGCCGTTACCGGAGGAACCGATAAATTTACGGGGGAGTTCCATCGTGCCGTTACCAAGGCCCGATATGGATTCTAAAGCCGATTGTTTTTCACTCTTTTTATTCATAGGACGTTCAAAATCCTTAAGTTATGTTCTATTCTACTGATAAAAAAGAAGCATGACAAGACAAAAACAAATAAGATGAACATACTATTCAGTCTCTTTCGGGATCTGGTATAATGTCAGTAATGTCCGAAAAATCCCTTCACCATATTTTTACAAATCGCCTTGTTGCAGTTTTTCTTCTTTTTTGTGTGGCCGTGGGTGTGCATGCGAATATTTTTAAGAATGAGTTTCTCATGGATGACCGGGATTTTATTGTCGAATGGGATCTGATCCGGGATTGGAATAATCTTCCGCAGTTTTTTATGGATTACACACCGCCGGCAGGGCAGGAGGGGATTTATTCTCCGCTAAAAACATTGTTCCATGCCGTTAATTATCATCTCTTCGGGCTCAATCCGTTTGGGTATCATGTTGTTTCTCTTATTATTCATTGTTTAGGAATCTTTTTTGTTTATCGTATCGCGGAATTATTAACAGAAAATTCGCCGGCGGCTTTTCTAGCGGGTCTCTTTTTTGCCGTTCATCCGGTTCAGGTGGAAGCGATTACCTATATGACCGCCAGTATTGATATGATCGGTATTGTCTTTCTTTTCGCCGCGTTTTATTTGTACATCAAACGTTGGTATAAGACGGCATTTTTATTTGCCATGCTTGCCGTTTTTACACATGAACTGTCCATCTCCCTGCCGGTCTTGTTTCTTTGGTATGACCTGTGTCTTCGTCGGGAAGATGGTGTCAGAAAAATAGTTTTACGTATTCTTCCCTTAATTATTCTAGTTGGGGTGTACGCGTGGATAAAAGCTTCCGTTTTGGGTGGCTTAACCAGGGGGAGCTATGTTGCGGACAGTTTTTATCTGACAATGTTGATTACCATTAAGGCGTGGGCTAAGTATATTGTTTTGTTATTCGCACCTCTTACCTTAACGCACAACCACATCATTTCTAAAGGCATTTCATCGTTCGATCAAACTGATTTTGACCCGGCTGCGGTAGCCTCACAATCATTGGCCGATCCGCAAGTCTTATTGTCATTGTTGTTAATAGGGGCGTTTGTTGTGTTGGCCTATAAGCGCTTTTATTCCAAACCGTTGATTTCCTTTTGTATTGGATGGTTTTTTATTTCATTGCTGCCTGTTTCAAATATTATTCCCAGCGGGGTATATTTTGGGGAGAGATACTTGTATCCGGGTATGCTGGGATTCTGTATTCTGGCTGGTGTTTATGGTTATCAATTATCGACACAAAAACCTTTTAAGATTTTTGGGATTTTATTAGTGACAGCAGCGGTTGTTGCTTTTTCCATATGTACATTGGAACGGAATAAGGATTGGCGTAATGAAATTGTTTTTTATCAGTCGGCGGTTAAAGCGAATCCGCAAAGTGCGCTCATGCAAAACGATTTAGGGCTGGTCTATACACGCTTCGGTAAGCTTTCCCAAGCGGAAGAATCTTTTCAGCAAGCCTTGGCGATCCGTCAGGATCCGGTGACATATTTTTCTTTATCCGAAGTATACACACAGCTTCAATACTATGACAAAGCGATTAAAGCTCTGGAAACGGCGATTAGTTTAAATCCTCAGTACGCTGAAGCCCATTATAATCTCGCCGGGTTGTACGCTTATTCAAAAAATAAAGAGAAAGCGCTGTATCATTTTGACCGGTCTCAGGAATTATTCCGTCAACAGGACCCGATGATTGAATTACGTCAGATGGAAAACAGTTTCAAGACATACTTCGGCTTATGATCTCAATTGTTATCCCTGTTTTTAATGCAAGCAGCCTGATTACGTCGACCGTACAAGAGTTGTCGGTGTATCTTTCCCAAAATTTTTCCGATTATGAAATTCTTTTATGTGACGACAGCAGTAAGGATGGCAGTCGCGAGATCATGGAGATGGCTGCGGTAGAGGATAAGAATGTAAGGTTGTTTTATAATGCGGATAATTTTGGTTTAGGTGCTACATTAAGGCGGCTTTTTCAAGAAGCACGAGGGGAGTGTGTTTTTTATTGCGATTGCGATTTACCGTTTGGCTGCCCGGCGATTAAAACATTGTATGATGGTTCGAAAGATTACGATATTATTGTAGCGTCCCGTTATTGTGGAGAACATAATCAAGTTTCTTTCATTAGGAGGATTTTTAGTCGCCTATATTATCGTTTTTGTAAAGATTTGTTTAATGTCGCGGTCGTCGATATTGGCTCAGGAACTGTTTTATTTAAGAAAACCGCTTTGGATCGACTATACATTTCTGCGAATGGTTTTGGTGTTCATGTTGAGCTTTTTGCCAGGGCGGCACAACAAGGAATGAAGATTAAAGAAATCGGTATGAAAAGCCGCCAATCGGTAAAAAGTTCGTTTTCAATCGTCCGGCATAGCTGGCCGATTTTCATTGAAACGATGAAAATTTATAAAGAATTATCGAAGGAGTCTTAAAGATTACGGTTGGATTTTTTGTTGAACGCTGTTGATGACTTCCCGCATATGAGGGTTGCTCATTAATTTTTGAATTTTGGGATTGTTTTCAAACTCTTTAGGATCAGGGTTCATGAGAAGGTTTAGGAGTTCAGGATCTTCCAGCATTGTCATAATCTCTTCATTTTGCATTAACGTTTGAATATCATTCATGATTGTAGGGTCAGCCATGACCTGATTTATGGCTTGTTCCATATTCGGGTTTTGTCCTGATGTTGTTCCGGTCGCCTGGGATGTTGTTTGTGTTTGGGCGGCTTTGTCCAGGTCCTGCTGTTCAGCCCGATAGGCGATTTCAGACTGAATACTATCCACATGCTCCTCAGAAATTTCAACCTTTCCCAGGTTGTCTGTCTGTAAAAGGTAATTACCATCGCTGAGGCCAAGAACAGTGCCTTTTAAGATGCTCCCGTCAGTCAGGGTGATAACCTTTCGCGGGCTGGCTTCAGCATTTATGGGAAGAAGACAGCACAGGGCAAATATAGGGACAATAACATATAAGCGGTTTTTCATCATGGCATCCTACTTTATACAAGTGTACACCATAATGGAGGAGTCGGCAAAAATTAGTGGTGTCAGGGAAGTGATATGCTAAGTGGTGCCGAGGGTGGGAATCGAACCCACATGACCGAAGCCACTGGTTTTTGAGACCAGCGCGTCTACCAGTTTCGCCACCTCGGCAAGTTAATCATGATGAACTTATTGTTACTTGCCGTCGATGCCGGAATCATAATTTTTCTAATAGAAAAGGAAAATATGATTGCGCCACCTCGGCAGGCTGCGCAAGGCGCAGCAGATATCAGACGTTAGTCGCTAGTTATTAGTGAAAGGTTTATCGTAGCACATGCCACGTATCACTTATCACTAAAATTGGTGGAGCTGAGGGGGATCGAACCCCTGACCTCTTGCATGCCATGCAAGCGCTCTCCCAGCTGAGCTACAGCCCCGTATAACAGAATTAAGACTTAAGAAGCGTCTTGAAGTTGAGTTTTTCTTATCTCTTAGACCTTAGATCTTATTTCTTTAAGAATGAATAATATCACTGCGGTGGGTTGTTGTCAATCAACTAGTCATTAGCCGTTAGCTGCTAGTAACTAGTTGGGGCGCAGGGTCCCCTCGGCATTCGTAAACCATCTTTTACATATAGGTTGACAATTCAATTGTTAAAAGTAAAATGTAAAAAGTCATCAGGTATATTTAACATTCACTATTTTACAGTTTTTAAATATGAAACATATTTATTTCGATTACGCAGCCACATCCCCCACAGACCCGGATGTTGTAAAGGTAATGGAGCCATATTTTTATGAAAAATATGGGAATGCGTCCAGCCCGCACGCTTTAGGGCGGGAGGCTCAAAATGCCTTGGAACAAGCACGGGAAGTTTTGGCCGGTTTTATCGGTGCGAAGCCGGAGGAGATTGTTTTTACCTCAGGAGCCACAGAAGCCAATAATCAGGCCATTTTTGGTGTCGCCCGGGCCAATGCCAATAAAGGCCGGCATCTGGTTATTTCTGCTGTTGAACATCATTCGGTTCATGAACCAGCCGATTTTTTAGAAACACAAGGATTTAAAGTGACTTACGTTCCTGCTGATGAGAACGGAGTCATTCATCCCCAGGTCGTTGCTGATGCCATTACCAATGAGACCATACTCATCGCAATCATGCACGCCAGCAATGAAATCGGAACTATCCAGCCGGTGGTAAAAATTGCAGAAATCGCTAAAGGCAAAAATATTCCATTCTTGGTTGATGCCGTTCAGACTGTGGGACATATTCCTGTGAATGTTAAGGAGCTTGGGGCGGATTTGCTTTCATTGTCAGCGCACAAATTTTACGGCCCTAAAGGAATCGGCGCCTTATATATAAGGAAAGGAACAAAGCTTGGTTCTTATTTGTTAGGCGGAGATCAGGAGCGGGGACGTCGCGCGTCTACACAAAATATTCCCGGAGCTGTTGGTTTGGCGAAAGCCGTTGCCTTATGTCAAGAAAACATGATTGAGGAAATGAAAACACAACAGACCTATCGTGATCGTCTACTGGCGGAAATTCCACAAAAAATCAGCGGTGTTAAAATTAATGGACATCTCCACCAACGACTTCCGAATAATGCGCATTTTTCTTTTCAGGGTGTTGAAGGCGAATCGTTACTCATGAATCTGGATATGAACGGTATCTGTGCGTCGATGGGATCGGCGTGTACGTCCGGAGCGATGGAGGCCTCACGTGTTTTAAAAGCGATTGGCCTGGAGGATGATTTAGCTTATGGCGCCTTGCGTATTACACTTGGACGATGGAGTACAGAAGAACATATTGAACGTTTGCTCGAAGTGCTGCCTAGTGCTGTAGAGGGTTTAAGGCTATAAAGTGTGTGTTTAACAAGGTCATGTCATCCCCGCGTAGGCGGGGATCCATAATGGATTCCTGCATTCGCAGGAATGATAAATTTTAAATCTATGAAAACGCGAATTCTTGAATTCTTAAAAACAACGGATGATTATTTTTCAGGTGAAGAATTGAGCCGCCGATTAAACATCAGTCGTTCGGCCGTCTGGAAAAATATCCGGGAACTACGAAAAGAAGGATATGATATTACAGCTGTTCCTCACCGGGGTTATCTTCTCAAATCGGTTCCCGATTGTTTAACGTCGCGGGAAATTCAATATAATCTCAAAACTAAAATTCTTGGACAGAACATTATTCATTTTGATGAGGTTTCATCAACAATGGATGTGGCTTTTCAGCTTGGCGTCGATGGTGCTCCGGAAGGGACGGTCGTTTTTGCTGAGCAGCAAACTAAAGGTCGAGGACGTTTGGGAAGAACATGGAATTCTCCCAAGGGAAAAGGGATTTATTGTTCTATGATTTTGCGTCCGGCCATGACGCCAACCGACGTTGCTAAAATGACCTTATTGACGGCTGTTGCCGTTTGCGAAGCGATTGAACAGACAACATCCGTACACCCATGTATTAAATGGCCGAATGATCTTTTAGTCGGTTCCAAAAAAATTGCCGGATGTTTAACGGAGTTAAGCGCGGAAATGGATCGCGTCCGTTTTGTTGTTGTCGGTGTGGGTATCAATGTAAATACACCTTTAAAATTCCTGCCGGATACTGCAACATCTTTAAAAGCGGAATTAAAAGAGCAGGTTAATCGGTCCGAGTTAGTTCGTTCATTTTTGTTAACTTTTGAAACATGGTACAAGCAAGTTTTAGAAAACGGTTTTGATTCAGTTTTGGAACGATGGAAAGAGCTTTCATCAACGCTGGGATCGAAGGTCCGCGTAACAGAGGTCGGTAAAAGTTTTGAGGGGGAAGCTGTTGGGCTTGATGAATACGGAGGATTAATTATTAAAATTCCATCGGGAGAAGTGATTAAGCGCATGACCGGCGATGTTGAACTTATTTTTTAACGTTGCTCGTTGCTGGTTGCTCGTAACTCGTAGGCGCACCAGCGACAAGCAACTAGCAACGAGCGACTATTATTATGGATTTTAATGAATTTCTGGACATTCAACTGAAAGATTTGGAAAACAAAGGCCTTCGGCGTTCTCTGAAAACGGTCTCGGGAATGCAGAGTTCGTTAGTCCTTATCGATGGAAAAAAGTATCTTAATTTTTGTTCAAATAACTATCTTGGATTGGCTAATGACTCCCGATTGGGACAAGCGGCCCTAAATTCTTTAAAACAGGGTGGTATCGGGGCTGGTGCGTCACGGTTGGTTTGTGGAAACATCGACCAGCACAGGGAGCTGGAAAAAACCCTAGCGGAATTCAAAGGCACAGAAAGTTGCCTGTTATTTTCAACAGGGTATATGGCAAACCTCGGGATTATTTCCAGTCTGTTTAATCGTCATGATGTAATTTTCTCCGACCGGTTAAATCACGCGTCGATTATCGATGGAATTCAACTGTCCGGCGCAGCCATGAAACGATATCCGCATTGTGATATGGACGCGTTGGAAAAAATGTTAAAAGAAGATGCCTGTCTTGGAAAACGGGCGATCATTACCGATACGGTTTTTAGTATGGACGGGGATATCGCGCCGTTACATGACATTGTGGATTTGGCCAAGAAATATGACTGTATCGTTATTGTTGACGAAGCGCATGGTTTTGGGGTTTTTGGTGAAAACGGTAGAGGCGTTGTTGAACATTTTGGTTTGGAAGATGATATTGATGTTCAAATGGGAACATTATCGAAGGCGGCCGGATGCTTTGGGGCATACGTTTGCGGTTCGCAAAAACTGATTGATTTTTTAATTAATAAAGCCAGGAGCTTTATCTATACCACAGGTATGCCGCCGATGATGGCGGCCGCCGGAAAACGTGCCGTAGAGATTATTAAAAGCGAAGCCCAAACACGTAAAGCGCTCTGGGAAAATACAAATTATATGCGGGCCAGTTTGAAAATGACAGGCTTTAATACGTTGAAATCGACAACGCCGATTATCCCGATTGTCATCGGTGATAATGAAAAGACGGTTGAATTCTCGAAACGACTTTATGAGAAACAAGTATTAATTGGCGCCATCCGTCCGCCGACAGTGCCGGAAAACACCGCCCGGTTACGCATGACAATGATGGTCTCACATACAAAAAAGGAAATTGACTGGGTGTTGGATAACCTGCAAAGGATAGGAAAAGAATTATGCCTCATATAAAAGCAAACAGTAATATTGAATGGCATTATCAAATGGAAGGCGAAGGGGAATGTCTTTTATTTATTCATGGCTGGGGTGTTGACGGCCGTATCTGGCGTCAGCAAACGAAACATTTTGCCGATAATTTTAAGGTGATTGCTATTGACCTTCCCGGGCATGGCAAAAGCGGCTGGCATAGTGTTACATTGTCCGATATGAGTAAAGACATTTATTTTATTTTGAACGAATTAAATATAAAACGTGTTGTTTTGATTGGAAGTTCATTGGGCGGTTTGCTGGCTCTTAAGTATTATGAAATGTTCCCGCAGGGCGTGAAAGATATGATTATGGTGGGTTCTATGCCGAAGTTTTCTAAATCCGAGGATTATCCTTATGGTTTGGATATTGAGCGCATGAGAAAGCTGGAGCATCAGGTGGAAGATGCCTATCCATCCATTGTACATATTTTTTTCCGATCACTTTTTACCAAGGAAGAGCGTCAAACCCGACGGTATAAGTGGCTTCAGAAATTCCGTAAGTATGATATTGTTCCAATCAAACCGGCTTTGGTTGAGTATTTGGATATTCTTGAACGTGAAGATTTAAGGAACGTTTTAAAAGATGCCCCGATACCGATTCAATTTATTAACGGGGCCGGAGATGAGATTTGTTGTCAGGATACGGTTGGATATTTAAAAAGCGTCCGTCCGAATGACAAGTTTTATGAGTTTGAACATTGCGGGCATTTTCCATTTTTAAGTAAGGCCCATGAATTTAACACGATCCTGGAAGAGATTTTAAAATAAAGTTGTGGTCTGTGATCAAAGGGACCACGGAACACAGAGCCCATAAAATGTTACATTTAATCGACAAGAAAATACGACAGGCCTTTTCCGATGCAGCATTGGAATATGATGTTCTCACAAGTTTGCATAAAGAAATCGGCCGGGAACTATTAGCCAAATTGCGTAATGATGACCGGGAATTTTCTTTTATGCTGGATGTGGGAATGGGAACAGGACGTCTGACAAAACGCCTGGCGTTTTATTTTCCTGAGGCGAAAGTTATTGGTTTGGATTTCTCCGATGGAATGATTGACATCGCCCGGACAGAAGATGAGCAGTTTCGTATTGTTCAGGCGAATGCCATGCAGCTTCCGTTTCGGCCCGGCAGTTGCGATGCGATCGTCTCCAATCTGGCCTATCAGTGGATGGATAATTTAGACAAAGCGTTTTCGGATAGTCATATGGTCTTAAAAAATGGCGGACGTTTTTTAGTAACAATGTTCGGACATCAAACCTTTCGGGAATTATTTGTAACACTGCAAACAGTATTGGGGACAGAAGTTTTACCAATCCGCCGTTTAGCGAAACGGGAAGATATCTTATCCGCGCTTCAAGATGCTGGGTTTTCTGAAATTCATTTAGACTACGAATTAATTAAGGTGCGATTTCCCGACATGCTTGGTCTTCTTAAATGGATTAAAGACATCGGTGCCAATTCTCTGACGCGGGATTTTTATGTTGGAAAAGATTTACTAAATAATGCTAATGATTATTATAATCAAAACTTCAAAGACCGGCTTGGAGCTTACACGACGTTTGAAGTTGTCTGGATTGATGCCAAAAAATAGTTAAATTAGGGACGTACACCTTTTCCCCCATTTCTAGTGCTTAGCCATTAGTTCTTGGTTCTCAGTAGATATATTATTTTCTAAGGGCTGAGAATGAAGAACTAGTTGCTCAAAAAAGGGGGAAAAGGTGTACGTCCCTAATTTTACCTAATTTTACGAGCAACTAGTTATGAATTATTTTATTACAGGAACAGATACGGATGTCGGCAAGACCATAGTAACTTATGTTTTAGGTTTATTGCTGCAGGAACAGGGACATAATGTTGGTGTTATGAAGCCGGTTCAGTGTGCAGGTGAAGACGCGGAATTTCTTGTTAACGCGTTAAACATTAAGGACGCGTTTCATAACGTCAATCCGTTTTATACCGAAGAGCCGTTGTCGCCGCATCTGGCTTTTCATCGTGCCAAGAAAACGATTAACATTTCCCAGATTTTAAAATCTTATCAAATATTATCCGAATGTCATGACCTGATGCTCGTCGAAGGTGCGGGCGGTTTAATGGTTCCGTTAAAGAAGAATTATCTCGTTGCCGATCTTATCCGTGATTTGGATTTGGATGTCATTGTTGTTTCTCGTTTAGGTTTAGGTGCGATTAACCATGCGCTGTTAACGATTCGCCAGGCTCAGGATTATGGTTTGAATGTGAAAGGTGTTGTTTTTTCGGAAGCTAACAATTGCAAAAAGGGATTAGCGGAGAGCAATAATCCGGAGGCGATCGAAGAATACGGCGGCGTTCCTGTTTTGGGTAAAGTTCCATTTATGAAAAATTTATCGCGGACTCAGGTTATCCAAAAATGTAAGGATAAAATTAATGTTAGGGCCTTATTAAAGAAACCATCACAGCAAAAAACAAAACAGTTGGTCAAAGACGATCAACAATATGTATGGCATCCGTTTACCCAAATGAAAGACTGGATGAATGATGAACCTTTGATCATTGAAAAAGGACAGGGAAGCTACTTAATCGATACAGAGGGCCGGCGTTATTTGGATGGTGTTTCCAGTTTATGGGTGAATGTGCATGGGCATCATCACCGGGATATTGATCACGCGGTAAAAAGTCAGGTAAATCATCTGGCACATTCAACCTTGCTGGGACTATCCAATCCACCGGCTATTGAACTGGCTAAAGAATTGGTGAAGATTACACCTAAAGGTTTGGACAAGGTTTTTTATTCCGATAGCGGCTCCACCGCGGTTGAGATTGCGTTGAAATTGGCTTATCAATATTGGCAAAATATCGGGCAACCGAAAAAAATTAATATTGTACATTTGGCGAATTCTTATCATGGCGATACGTTAGGCAGTGTCAGTGTTGGCGGGATTGATTTGTTTCATAAGGTCTATCGGCATTTGCGCTTTCAAACCATCAAGCTGGATTTTCCGGACTGTTACCGGAATCAGGATGTAGACCAAGCTTTAGATAACCTGGAACAATTGTTCCAGCAACGTCATACCGAGATCGCGGCCTTTGTGGTTGAGCCAATTGTGCAGGGGGCGGCCGGGATGATTATGTGGCCCAAAGGGGTGCTGAAACGTATGGCCGATGTATGCCGAAAGTACGATGTTCTTTTCATAACCGATGAAGTTGCAACAGGTTTTGGGCGAACCGGATCCATGTTTGCCTGCGAGCATGAAGATGTCCAACCGGATTTTCTCTGTCTGGCTAAGGGTATAACCGGCGGCTATCTGCCGTTGGCGGCGACATTGACAACAAAGCGGGTTTTTGATGGATTCCTCTTTAATTACAAAGATTTAAAGACATTCTTTCACGGGCATACCTACACGGGGAATCCGTTGGCCTGCGCGGCGGCCCTGGCCAACCTCAAAATATTCAAAAAAGAGCGGACTTTGACCAAATTAGCACCAAAAATAAAGTATTTGGACAAGAGTTTGAAAATGTTTTATAATTTACCCCACGTTGGCGATGTCCGTCAGCGCGGATTTATGGTGGGGATTGAGCTGGTTCAAAACAAAAGTTCAAAGACACCATACCCTTACGAGTGGCAGATGGGAGCAAAAGTCTGCCAAAAAGTCAGAGAGCGGGGCGTGATTTTAAGACCATTGGGCAATGTCATTGTCCTTATGCCGCCGTTATCTATATCTAAGGAAGAGTTGAAAGAATTGCTGGATGTTACTTACTGGGCTCTTGAGTTAATCACGGGAGAATAATATGGATGAGGATATTAGTTTACAGTATAAAGTCGAATTAAAGGAATATTTATTAGCAACTTCCTATTATAATTGGTGGTCTTCCTTTGAAAATATGATTGTTAATGTTATTTTTTTTGTTCTTGGTCCATTCTTAGGGATATTTTTTTGGTATGACGCTGGATTTAATTATTGGTACTTAGTGATGATTTTCTTTCCGGTTATCTTTCCGACAGTTGCAGTTATGATAGGAATAGGGTCATTTATTTTTTATTATAAAAAGAATCCTGTATATAAAAATACAGTTACTCTAAAATTTTGTGAAAAGGGTGTTAATTATAAAATGGACCATTTTGAATCAAATTTAGGGTGGCCTATTTTTCAGAAAGTTAGAG
>JAGQKQ010000039.1 GCA_020430005.1 Candidatus Omnitrophota bacterium | reverse complement strand
ACAAGGATTCTATGGAATGTCTAGAATAAAGAAAAACCCGGAGAGTTCCCCGGGTTTTATATTAATAAATAATAATATGAAGACTATTTATACTCTAAGCGAATCAATTCTTCAGCCAGGCTCCAGTTCAAGGCGTCATTATTCGGCCGGCATCCGCTGGCTTGATACAATTCGCGGGCCTTCTGCTCAATTTTTTGAGCAAGCTCCTGCTCCGTAAGATTCTTTCCCTTTTTCGTCAGCCCTTCAACTCTGGCTTCTTCCAGACAGACTAACTCTCCGGCCAAAGCCCAGTCAAATTCATGATAACCATGCGCATATCCACGCCGTTCAAAAATTTCATAGGCCTTTTGCTGGATACGTGCTGTCAAATCTTCTGCCGTAACATTTGATTTGGTATCTTTTTGAACACGCTGTCCCGATGATCGCTTCACTTTGGAAATCACTTTCCGAAAGGTCCGGCTCACAAGCTTCTGAGTCGGCTCGGCGTTGTATCTCTTTGCGCTTCTTTTTTGGGGAGCTTTGGACTTCTTGCTTTTTGTTCTATCAAGAGTCGTCATAAGTTTCTCCTTTGTCTAAATACAATTATACTCTTTCTCTAAAGTTTTGGGCTTTGGAGTTATGATTATTTTCTTTACGATCCATATAATATTTAACACAATCGATGTCTTTAAAAAGATTATCCCGTGCTTCGACTTCAGCCAGCCAGTCCTGGTCAACACTCTCTTGCATCAGATCATTGTAAAGCCTGGTAAACCGGCTGATATGCGTTTTGACGCGTTTCTCCGCGTAAGGCACCATCGTGCCGCTGCGCATAATAAAAGGCCAGTCACTGGATTCAGCTAACAATAATTCACGGGCCGCTTGATTAATAGCCCGACGGAATAATGATGTCGGCTGGGCACTTTTCAACGTATCTTTGTAACGATTAGTCAATCCCACCATACGAAAAGACGCTTGATGCAAATGACGATAAATCCAGTTGTTGGAATCATTCAACCAATATTCAAAATATCCTTTATGCCCCCAGCTGGAATCAGCGGGCACCGCGATTTGATTTGTTTTATATTCTTTCAGATATTCGACAGGAGTAATCATTTCAATATAATCCTGATCACAGGCAATCTTACGCGCCAGAAAATCAATCCACATCGGTCCTTCGTACCACCAGTGCCCGTAAAGCTCGGCGTCATATGGAGCGACAATAATCGGTTTACGATCCATGTGATGACTTAAGTATTCAACCTGCCGCTGACGATTTGTAATAAAGTCTTCCGCATGAATAGCTGCTTTTTTCTGGGCCCAGTCGGGACGATAAGCCTCTTTGTAAGATGAATCGCCGGTAATCCGCCAGTATTTCATTCCGGTATTAATACGGATTCCCTCGGGATGAATGTAAGGTTTAATATAATCAAAATCGCGTTCGTACCCTATATCTTTGTAATACTCACGATAATCCGGATCTCCCGGGTAACCTTCTTTAGAACTCCATACCTGCTTTGATGTTTCTTCATCACGGCCAAAAGCGGCAACACCACTTGGACAGTAAAGCGGCGCATACACATTATAGCGAGGAACCGGATCGGCATGAACAATGCCATGCGTATCCGTAAAGAAATACTTTATCCCAAATTCTTTTAAGACTTCATCCAAACCGGCCTTATAACCACATTCCGGCAACCATATTCCTCTTGGCGGCTTTCCAAAGGTTTTTTCATAATGTTCAGCGGCAACACCAATCTGCGCCCTGACGGAAGCGGGGTTAACACTTAAAATCGGCAGAAAACCATGCGTTGCCCCGCATGTAATAATTTCCAACCGCCCCATATCCTGAAATTCTCTAAACCCTTCTACCAAATCCATACTATACCGGTCGATGAATATTTCTTTGGCTTCACGAAACTTGCGGTAATACATCAAGGCCAAACCGTGAAAATGCGGTTCCGTGCCCGTCTTGTTCAATTCTTTTTCAGCTAACTCAATTAATTTATCAATATGCTGAATATACCGTTCTTGCAACAATGGATCTTTCAACATGTTGACCAGCGGCGGAGTCATGGACATTGTAATCCGAAAATCAATCGCATCATTGACCAGATTGTCATACACTTGCAAAAGCGGAATGTAGGTTTCCGTAATCGCCTCATAAAGCCAGTTTTCTTCTAACACATGGGTGGCTTCAGGATGCCGGACAAACGGCAAATGGGCATGCAACGTTAGACATAGATAACCTTGTGACATAAATCCTTCCTAAGAAGATTGTTCATATTCGGTTTTGCTGCGCAATACAGATGTTCTGATTTTTTTAATCAAACCTTTTTCTTTTGATAAGGCTGAAAAATTAAACGGCAAGAAATCATCGCCAAGTTTATATTTTAAGGTAAATGTTCCATCGCCGTTCAACTGAACCGGCTGCCCGGCCAGATAGACAACCGCGTCCGGATCTGTTTTCCCTTTTACGGTCAATTCCATTTCCACTTCGAACGCCATGTCTTGTTGTATTGTCCGTACCTGCGTATCAGACGATCCTATCGGTTTATACTCAAAGACGTTCTTATTTGTAAAACCGGGTATCAACGCATCCTCAACATAAACATCACCATCAACAATCTTGATACCTTTTGTTTTACCATGCAAAAGACTGGCCAGGGATTTCAGTTGTTTGTTCAGACTCTTCCGGCTTGTATAATATTTCTGAAGATCGTCTTTAGACAACGTTACACGCGTATTACCAAGCTGCCAGTTTGTCCGGGGAGCAAAGGCCTTACGTTCTTTGCGGTTAAACAATTTGGCGTTCACAAACATTCTGGCATCAATATCATTTAATTCCTCCCGCCAGATCAAATCATGCCGCTGGGAAAAATTGGCCCGCGGCGTTTCACAAAAATTGCTCCGGCTGAATGCGAAAAATTCTCCCTGGGAATTTCGGACACCAATTTCTACACAATAGGTCGCATTATCGTTAACACCGTTTAAATATCGTCCCGGCATAAATAACTCATCATAATCGCGCCACCAGTTCGCGTTTTGTCCATTAAATTCAATACACGTCACGTCGTAAAGCCGCAGAGTATACACTCCGTCATTAAAACGTTCTTTGGTTTTTTGTTTCATGTCTTCAACCGCATGGGAATCAATTTCCCAATAAGCGTAAAGACAATAAGGATCTCGTGGTAAAAGTGTGACATAGGTTGTGCTGTAATCGGAAGGCAGCTCGACATTTTCCTGAAAGACGAATGTTTTTGTTTTTTGACGGGTTTTGGATGCTGAAGCTGCTGGTGTCTTTTTCGGAGCCGCTTTTTTAACCGTCTTTTTTGCCGTTGTCTTGGCGGATTTTTTAACAACTTTCTCGGCTGTTTTCTTGACCGTTTTCTTAACGGCTTTTTTGGCTGTTTTTTTAACAGATTTTTTGACGGCTTTCTTAACAGCCTTCTTGGTTGTTTTCTTTACGGCTTTTTTCACAACGTTCTTACGGGGCACTTTTGCCTTTACCTCTTTCTCTGTTGAAGTTTTCTTTGGACTTTTCATTATCTCCTCACCTTTGATCCCTCATGATAAACCGCAAGTGTTTCGTCCGCAACCGCATCCCATGAAAAAATCGTTTCCACCGCGTGCCGTCCATTACGCCCCATCCATGCAGCATGCTCTCTATCTTCGAGAAGCGTCCCCAGCCCCCAATTGATTGATTCTTTCTCGGCTTTAACTTTATAACCGTTAACATCATGCCAGACGAATTCCGACGGGCCGCCGTTGACGCTGGCCACAACCGGTTTCCCTGCCGCCCAGGCCTCTAATATAACAATACCGAAAGGTTCATTTCGACTTGGCACACAAACACAATCACATGTTTTGAATAAATCCTGAAGACGCCATCCACCCTGGTGTCCCAAAAAACGCGTATTGCCATGAACCCCTAACGCACGCAACCGGTCTTCCACCTGCATGCGCATACCTCCGTCTCCGGCAAACACAAACTTGGCATCATGATAATGCTTAACAATATCAGGAACACATTCCGCCAAAATGTCGGGACCTTTTTGATAAACAACACGCCCGGCGAAAAGAATCATCGGATCTTCATATCCGATGTCATACATTTTACGTACGGCCAAAGAATCAATCCAGCCGTCAAAGGCATGATAATCCACACCATTATAAATAACATGCCCTTTATTTTCCGGCATACCATACAACCATACCAATTCCTTTTTCAATGTATCGGAAACAGCAATAACTTCATCCGCATGATAAATACCGGACCATTCAATACTACTGATTTCATCAGAAGAACCCGGCAAACGATTATTACCGCAACGGCCGTATTCTGTGGAGTGCATAGTAAAAATACTTTTTCGGTCACGCATATTTTTAATCCAGACCATCGCGTTGGCAGCCAGCCAGTCATGCGCGTGAATAATATCAAAGGGACCGGTATGATCTTCAGTTTCTAAAAAGGCGTGTAAAAAAGAGCGGCACATGTTTTCAATTTCTCTGGGAAAATAGACATCGTAATCGTGATGACAACGATGATAATGGACACCATTAACGCATTCATAATTGGTTTGATGGTCACCAATCCTGGTAAAAATGTGGACTTCGTGTCCTTTCCTGGTTAACGCCTGCGCGAGTTCGCTGACATGTACAGCGACTCCCCCAACATAAACGGCATTAACAGCTTCCCAGGAAAAAAAGGCGATTTTCATTTTATATATCTCCCACTGCTATAATCAATTATAGTAATATATAAATTAATATTTGTACATTACTTTAGTGGACCAAAAACTGACCTGAAAAACCCATCTGAAAATTTTTATTTTTGTGTATATGTTCAATTCTGGGCCAGGAAAACGGCCCGAACCGGGGCGGGATAACCTTCAACGGTTAAGCTGGGATCGTCGGGATTCAGAAAATTTTCTAAAGAATGAAAACCCATCCATTCTGTAACCCGTTGCTCCTCTGATGTGGTTTTTGTCACATCCACGCACCGGACATTTTTTAATCCAACACGCTGCAACCAGGACTCTAACGTGGGAACACTGGGAATAAACCAGACATTCGGCATTTTGGCATATCGCCCTGAAGGGGACAACACTTCCCCCTGCTTACCGTCAATCACAAGTGTTTCTAAAACAAACTCTCCCTCTTCCCGTAAAAATGACTTCAATCGTAAAAGATGATCAAAAGGCGCTCGTCGGTGATAAAGCAGCCCCATGGAAAAAACTGTGTCAAACCCGGAAAGATTGTCCGGCATATCATCAATTCCTAAAGGCAAGACCGCCACACTTCGGCTCTGCGCGTACTTTTGCATGGCCCAAAATTGAATGACATACAAAACTGTCGGGTCAATTCCTATCACGGCCTTGGCCCCATCTGCCGCCGCGCGCCAGCAATGATAGCCGTTTCCGCAACCGACATCAAGAACAACACGGTCCTGCAAGGATGATATATCATTCTTAAGACGATCCCACTTCAGATCGGACCGCCATTCCGTTTCAATTTGAATCCCGAAAAAATTGAACGGGCCTTTACGCCAAGGATGAAATTCTTTCAAAAGATCGGATAACTGCTGATACGTCTCAGGATTAATCTCGTCTTCATGCCCAACGGTAACGACATTTTGATCTAAAAGAATCTGCTTTGTGTTCAGTGAAGGAAGCCGGTTTAAAACATCAAACCAGCGGGGAAGATCCCCCCACCGTCCGACGTCAAAACCTTGCTCTATTTGCTTCGGAAGCTCGGGAATCCATGGAGCTAGAGAAGTTTCTTTTATTATATCATAAATATAAGAATAGTCGATCATTTGAAAGCCACCATCGACACAAAATTGAAACATTGAAACCAAACGTGTATATTTTTAAAGCCCTCCGAACGCAACCGATCCATATGTTCTTCCATACTGTCGGGCCGTAGCACATTTTCTAATGCCGTTCTTTTTTGAGCAATCTCCAGTTCACTATACCCATTAATCTTTTTGAACGTTTCATGCAGCTTGATTTGAAGCTCTTGTTCCTTTTCGTCTTTAAAAATAATCTTTTCGGAAATAACAAGAATCCCTCCCGGGCAGAGACCGTCATAGATTTTTTGAAGAAGACCCCTTCTTTGATCTTGTTCAACAAACTGAAGGGTAAAATTAAGAACAACCATACTGGCATTCGTAATATCAACATTCTTGATATCATTACAAACTATATCGACGGGAACACGACTCTTAATCTTTTCCAGATTTGTCCGGCATTTCTCGACCATCGCCTCCGAATTATCCACCGCGATAATTTTGACATTGTCTGCCTGAACGTTATTGGCGATGGACATGGAGACCTCGCCCAATGAACAACCAAGATCGTAACAATGCGTTCCCTTTCCGACATATTCCTCGGCCAAACAACCAATCATCGCTACAATCGCTACATATCCCGGCACGGATCGTTTGATCATATCTTCAAAAACATCAGCCACATTAGCATCAAAGACAAAATCTTTGATGGCATTCTGTTTATCGGCGTACAAGGAATCTTTTTTTGGATTTTCCATAACTTTTTAAATCAACTGAATAAGTTTTCCTGTTTTCTTTTTCCGGGCTTCTTTATAAATCAGATGGGCGACCGCCGTATCCTGAACAGCCAAACCGGTCGAATCGAACACTGTTATCGTATTTCTTAAAGATGCAGACGCTTTCTTCCGGCTGACCAGCTCTCCTAATTCGGCATGAATATTCCGTTGGGAGATCTGCTTTTTCTTTAAAGGGACATTAATTTCACCGCTATGCGAAGCCTGTGTCCAGTCATCAATAACAACCTTTCCCTTTTTCAAAATTATCGGGTCTAATTCCTGTTTACCGGCGGCATCGGCACCGATTGCGTTCACATGGGCATTCTTCTTCAGCCAATTCAATTTCACAATGGGTTTGCGGCTGGGGGTTGTTGTCACAACAATATCTCCGTCGGTAACACATTCCTTGATCGTTTGGCACAGCACCATTCTTTTGCGAAATAAAGGCATGGCTTTTTTAAACGATTTCATGACCGTTTCCTCATGTCCCCAAATTTTAACTTGCTCAATCTTAAACACTTGTTCAAGAGCCTCCAGTTGTGTCTGCGCCTGCCGGCCACACCCGACTAAAGAAATAACCTTCGAATCTTGGCGGGCCAAATATTTGGCCGCCACCGCACCGGCCGCGCCGGTCCGAATGTCGGTCGCATAGGTTCCATCCATAATGCACAAAGGAAAACCGTTACGCGGATCACTTAAAATAAGAACCGCCATAACCGCCGGCATCTGATATTTGGCATTTCTGGAATGAGAGTTGACCCATTTCAATGTTGCCGCATTCAATGATTCCACAAAGGCGGGCATCGCCCTGAAATCACCATGGTATTTTTTTAAATCCAGATAAATCTTGGCGGGCATCTGAACTTTATTTTGACCCTGAGCTTTAAAGACTGCCTCAACGGCCCGAATGGCCTTTGACATGCTTAACAATGGTTTGATTTGTTGGCGCGTTAGAATAAGTGTTTTCATAAAAAATAACAATTTCTATTAATTAACCATTATGAAGAATAATCATCCACAGCCGCTTCAATACTGATGGATTTACTAGCCGTACTTGCGTATTCCTCATCCGTAATAACAATCATATACAACCTGTACACTCCCGGCTCTTCGGGTGCTTTAATTTGAACTTCTGCACCGGTTCCGGTCATTTCGATCGGAACCAACCGGTTAGGAAACTCTTCCAGAATACTTTCCCGATCCGTCGAGAGAAAATAATGATACCGCACATTGTCCAGCCCTTCAGGATTAACTTTGACCTTTACGGAAATAGTTTCTCCCGGAAGAATATGTTTTCTTGGCGACACTTCGGAAGAAATAATATGCGCCATAGGATCTTTGTTAACTTTTCCCGTGTACTGTTCCTGCAAAACACGGTACGACAATTTCTTAAACTGTTTATAGGTTAAATTCCACCATGTATAACCTGATTCCGTCGACTCTCCCAGATAAAAAACAAAACCTCCCAAACAATAGCCATAATATTCATCAATAAGCGTACTCACCTTACGATAACTATTGGCCTTGGACTGATCCAAGACTTCAATCGGGCGGCCATTAAAATCCTTTGATCTCTGCCAAGATCCCAAAGGACCATATTCTGTGACAAAATACGGCATATCAAGATTAGCAACAATTTGGTTATGGACATGATCCATTCCGGCATAAACATTCACACCGAATATATCAACTCCGGGGACATACTGTTTAATATAGGAAATGGCCGTCGTTGACGCTGACGTATAAACAACAGGATGATGAGGATCAATTTTCTTAACCTCTTGAATGAGATCTTCCAGAAAATGGGCCAGGGCTTTTCGCTCTTCTTCATCCTTTGTAAAATTAAAAGCCTCATTCCCGATATTCCAGAATAAAACCGCGGGATGATTTTTAAACTGGTTCACATATTCCAGTGTTTCTTTTCTCATTCTGTGTTGGCATTCCGTATCCCGCAAATAACTACATTCCACTCCTTTATCATCTTTATCCGCCACATTGATCCATATTCCGGCATTCACATACAACCCCAATTCATGAGCTCGATCCAAATACTCTTTCGTTCCCTGGGCGATACCCCATGTGCGCACGGTATTGACTCCCATTTCTTTAGCCAACAAAAGATAATCAACCGTCTCTTCTTTATCCGTCATGCGCCCTACACCAGCGCCTTTTAAACGAAACGGCTCGTCGTTCACGCTTAAACGCCATTGTCCCTTCTCTCCTTCAATGGCAACAACATTACCGGCATATGCTTCTTGCGGTTCCGATACAAAAACCTCTGCAGGTTTTATTTTTTCAGCAGATTGAACAGAGCCCTTCGTTTCCGACGAAAGTTCCTCGTCTTTCACACATCCATAGCAAGCAAGAACAATGATCAGAAAAAAATAAATCGCTATTTTTTTGAGCATAAATGATTTCCCCATAGTATAGGTTTATATTCTGTTTTGGATCACACTACCCGAAAGCAATTCCCGAACACCATTCTTGTCCTGAATATATACTTCAGGCAAATACTCCAGTGTTTCCGGAATCTGTTTCTCAATAACGGCTTTAATTCTTTTTTGCTGCATTTCATTACCCGGGTCAAAAATGGGTGATTGACTAAGATCGTGCAATAACAAGATGCTGGGTTCATTAGAAAACGCAAAATCTTTGATAAGCTGTTTGATCAATAAATCCAGATATTCCACCTTATCTTTAAAAACTTCCACGGATGTCTTTAAAGCAATCTTTCCCCAGTCTTCATGCACCATCTTCTGCAAGATACCGTATGCTGAAGAGTATTTTATCAACCGTTTCTCCCCCGGTTTCAGTTTTCGGGAATGATTTAAAATGACCGTTGTAAAGTCATTATGGTTAAACGTATTGACCTCTTTATGAATATCAATCGATAGTAAATCAAATGTGTAAACACCCCGAGCTCCACCGAAAGCCGCGTCGGAAACACTGCGTTTAATAAAGTCTTCAACAGCTTTCCATAAAATGTCTTCTTCTTTACGAATAACGTTAAGCCCCAGAAAAGTACACGGCTGTTCTTCATGAATCGCTTTATATTTACGGATTTTTCCTTCAAGAAATCCTTCATAAAAAATGCCGTCGAATAACGGCATATGAAGGAAAAGACCCGAATTTTGAAAACCTCCATCGATCAAATTTAATTTTGAAGTATCCATAAACTTTCTGTATTAATGGTGAATATGCCGGCCTTCTTCCTCGGAATGCTGGCAATAACGGTGGGTACAAACCATCGGAAAAACAATATCCGATAAACAACAAGGAAACATAACCGCAACAAGCGTGACAATAAACACACTGCCAACAGCATGAGTCCATTCAGAAACCCCAAAACTGATCAAATATAATAACGACGCCACACTACTAATGAAGACATGCGTTCCATGCGAGTACTGCGTAGATTTATCAAAGCTCTTTGTGACCGCCAGTCCAGCCAGAACACCGATCACAGCAAAAGGATAAACCAGCGAAGGTTCTTCAATCAGACAGATATGGAAGCCCATCTTATAGCCCAAAACAACTCCGCCTAAATAAGGAACAATCACATCGCTGATACCGCAAATGGTGACCGATCCCAAAAATCCAACAATAAGAGCCTTTAAAACGTTACGGTTATCATGTTTCCAAAACATGGCGGTTGTCGCGACCGCGCTGATCAAGACGTGCATAGGGTGAAAAATGTGGAACATTTCCTCGGCGGCGTGCGGCATTTCCGCCTCGGCCTGTGCGATATGAACGACAAAATTCAAAATTCCTAATAACAAAAACGCCAGAACGACCCCAAATATGGAATACGGAAGATGGTGGATTAACTCAACGGTAATTTCTTTCAACTTACTGTTTTTTGACTTTGTCATAGCACATCCTTTAGGTTTTTTTGACTTCCCAACGTGTTTCACCGGCCAGATCATTAACGAGAATTCCCATGCCTGCCAATTGATCACGGATCTGATCGGCTGCCTGAAAATCTTTGTTAGCCCGTGCCGCGTTGCGCTGAGCAATAAGACTATTAACCTCTTCAACGTTAATGTTATGTTCTTTAATCAAAATCTGGTTTAACGCATCACAAAATTCACCGGCCGGCTCCTGAAACATGGCCGTGATATCGGCATATTTCTTAAGCCAGTCCTTGAACTGTTTGGCTTTTCCAGCATAAGGCGGTGTTACCTTTTTGCCCGGTTTGACATCGGCATTAAACACACGGACGACATCAAAAATGGTAGCCATTAAAACAGACGTATTGAAATCATCATTAAGCGCATCTTCTATTGTTTTGTCCGCTTGCTTAAGCTGATCCGTGAAACTTTTATCTTCCTGACATTCCGGCTGCCCTTCCAAAATAACGTCGGCATTACGAATGGCTGAATAAATACGGTCTAACCCGGCGATAGCCTGATGGATCTGTTCTTTTCCCAGATTTAACGGAGACCGGTAATGCACATTCAACATCATAAATTTTAAAACTTCCGGGTGATATTGTTCCATAAAGTCTCTGGCCTTGACCACATTTCCCAAAGACTTCGACATTTTCTCATCGCCGAAATTAATGAAGTTGTTATGCATCCAGTATTTGGCAAATTGCTTTCCTGTTAAGGCCTCGCTTTGGGCGATTTCATTTTCATGATGGGGAAAAGTTAAGTCAATGCCTCCGCCGTGGATATCAATCTGATCGCCATGAATGGAATGGTTCATCGCCGAACATTCAATATGCCATCCCGGACGTCCGGGACCCCAGGGCGAATCCCAGGAAGGCTCGCCCGGCTTGGCCGGTTTCCATAAAATAAAGTCTAACGCATTGTGTTTGCGCGGATCCGGATCAACACGATGCCCGGCCTGAAGTGTCTCAATATCCTTGCCGCTCAATTTTCCAT
>JAGQKQ010000038.1 GCA_020430005.1 Candidatus Omnitrophota bacterium | reverse complement strand
TGTCCTACTTATTCTATATGTTCGTTTTCTGGAAAGAACATCATTATTTGCTCCCAGTAAAAGCATTACGCTCCAACCGGATCATATTGGTCTTTCCTTTGAAGAGGTTTATTTTCTGACACCAGATAGTATAAAGCTGCACGCGTGGTATATCCCTTCTGAAAGAAGCCAAACCGTTGTTCTATTTTGCCATGGTAATGCCGGTAATGTCTCGGGACGTTTAGGTAAAATTGAACAGTTCCACAGTCTGGGATTGAACATTTTTATTTTTGATTACCGTGGTTATGGTAAAAGTGAGGGTTCCCCAACGGAAAGAGGAATGTATAGCGATGCTATGGCGGCTTTTGATTATCTTGTCCAAGAGCGGGGCATTGCCCCGGAACACATTGTGGTTTACGGGGCCTCTTTAGGCGGAGCGGCCGCGGTGGATGTTATTTCTAAAAAAGAACCGGCAGCGCTCATTTTAGATTCAACATTTTCTAATGCGGTGGATATGGCCAGGTTTTATTATCCACATATCCCGTCTGTTCTTGTAAGTATAAAGCTGGATTCTCTATCGAAAATCAAAAACGTAAAGAAACCAGTTTTGTTTTTTCATAGTAAAGACGATGACATTGTTCCTTACAAATTAGGCCGAAAGTTGTATGAAGCGGCCAATGATCCTAAAGAATTTATTACACTTCAGGGTGACCACAATGACGGACATATGTTTGACTATGAAAAATTTACCGGTGGAATAAAAAGATTCCTGGAACGTGAAGGACTGTTATAAAGTGAATAATTTTCTTAAAACCCGGGGAACGGAAATTATCGGCACCAACGGCAAACCTATTATTTTAAAAGGGGTTAATGTCGGTGGATGGTTAATGATGGAGGCGTATATTATGTGCGCCCCCAATTTTCCGGAGCATCTTTTTAAACAGCGGTTTCAGAAAACATTAGGGACTGCGGCTCTTAAAGATTTTGAAAAACTGTTCCGGGAAAACTTTATAACAGAAAAAGATTTTGCTAATATCGCGCGGCAGGGATTTAACTGCGTCCGGGTTCCCTTTAACTGCCGTTTAGTGGAGGATCGGCCGTATCATTATGCGAAAAGCGGCCTGGAAAGGCTGGATACTGTTTTATCGTGGGCACGGAAATACAAGATTTATGTTATCCTTGATCTGCACGCTGCGATTGGCGCTCAGAATCATGACTGGCATGGAGACAGTGCCGGAGAGGCCAAATTATGGACAACCGGAAGTTATCAAAAACGGACCTTGGCATTATGGAAACTGCTAGCGAATCGGTATAAGGACGAGCGTTGGCTGGCCGGTTATGACCTGCTTAATGAATCTGTTTTAGATAATACAAAACTTCTTAATCGATTCTATAAACAAGTTATTAAGACAATCCGTTCTGTTGATCGAAATCATATTTTATTTATTGAAGGTAATAAATGGGCCACGGATATTGAATGTCTGGATTGTTTTGATGATGATAATTATGTGTTAAGTATTCACAGTTATGAACCGCTGGATATTACGTTTAATTTTGTTCCGTTTTTAAAATATCCTACGAAACAAAAGAATAGGGTTCATAATGCCGTACAAATCAAAAAACATTTATCCAAGTATCACAAGATTTCTCAAGAAAGAAACGTCCCTGTTTTTCTGGGAGAGTTCGGGGTTAATTACAGAGAAGGTCATTGCGGAGAGGATTTATGGTTAAATGACATGTTGAAATCGATCAAGGCGTTCGGATTCCATTGGACGTATTGGACGTATAAATCTTTTAAGAATGGATATTTCCCCGATGGGATCTACAGTTATTATGAAAATCCTGTTTGGGTTAATCGTTGCGGCCCTTTAAGTGGGTGGGATACCTATCATCTGCATTGGAAAAAACATAAAAGTGATATTGTCCGGTCGTGGCGAACAGATCAATTTAGGGAAAATACAAAAGTTTTGAAATTGTTAAAACAGTATGCTAAATAAACTGACCAGCGTTAATAATCCGAAAGTCAAAGCGGTTGTCCGTCTTCGCCAGAAAAGGGCGAAGGATTCTTTCTTAACAATTGTGGAGGGAGTTAAGGAAGTGGCAATGGCCATCCGTGCCGGTGTGTCTTTTTCGGAAGTTTATGTGTGTGAAAAGAATCTTAAGGATCGTCAATTATTAAAGAAAATTAAGAATCCTTGTTTCGTCTCGGAAGAAGTTCTCCAGAAAATGTCCTATGGACAACGGAATGAGGGTATTTTGGCCGTGTGTGAAATGCGTCCTCGGTCTTTACCGGAAAATATTAAAACTAACGGTTTATATGTTATTCTTGAGAAGATCGAAAAGCCGGGAAATCTGGGAGCCATGTTACGCACATGTGATGCCGCCGGTGTAGACGGTGTTATTGTTTGCGATCCCAAAACATGGATATACAGTCCAAACACAGTCCGTTCCAGTTTGGGCACGGTTTTTACAGTTAACGTATATGCGGCGGATCAGGAAGAGGCGGCGGCCTACTGCCGCCGGCATGGTATAAAGGTATACGCGGCCAGTCCTCATGGACGTGAGCGATATACAGATTGTAATTTAAAACAAGCCACAGCGTTTGTTCTCGGTAGTGAGCATGACGGGTTAAGTGACTACTGGATGAACAACGCGGATCAGCAGATCTTAATTCCCATGCTGGGAAAAGCGGATTCTTTAAATGTGGCGCATTCAATGGCGGTATTATTATATGAAACACTCAGACAAAGACAATTCAATCGTTAGACTTCAGGTGTACCTTTCACGAAATGGTGTCTGTTCGCGAAGAGAGGCCATGTCTGTAATTAAAGAAGGACGTGTTCGGGTTAACGGCGCGGTGGTCACAGAGCCGTCGACACCGGTTTCTCCTGAAAGTGACACGATAAAAGTTGACGGAAAAGTTGTACAGCAAAAAGAATATATCTATTTACTTTTAAATAAAGCCAAAGGATATGTGACAACCCGTTCAGGCGCGCATCGGGAGAAAACGGTTTATGATTTAGTACCGAAACAATATTCCCATCTTGTTCCTGTCGGGCGTTTGGATAAGGAAACGGAAGGGCTTCTCTTATTAACCAATGACGGAGACACGGCTTATAAACTGACGCATCCCAAGTTTGATGTTGATAAAACCTATTTTGTCCGTGTTCAAGGCGAGTTGGATATCCGGGATAAACAGAGAGTTATGAAAGGGATTTATTTGGAAGGAAAGCGGACGTCACCGGCTGTGATTAAGGGTGTTAAGGCCAATAAAAAGTTTACCGATTTCTATATGATTATTCACGAGGGGCGTAAGCGTCAAATCCGTATGATGATGGCCAAGGTCGGTTACAAGGTCATTTATTTAAAACGGATCGCGCAAGGGCCGTTGAAATTGGGAGATTTAAAAACAGGCGCGTTTCGTCTTTTAAACAAGAAAGAAAAAGAGGCTTTGGAGAGGATTTAATTAAGGTATTCGATTATGATTACGATTAACAATTTAACGATGGGGTTCACACAGCGCACATTATTCAAAGATGTGTCTTTAAGTATTTTTCCTAATGAGAAAATCGGTTTAACCGGACCTAACGGAGCGGGAAAGACGACCTTATTTTCTATTATTCTGGGGGAGATGGAAGCATTGTCGGGGAATGTTCAAATTCAGAAAAATATTAATATCGGTTTTCTTCCTCAAGAGGCGACCTTTACGTCGGATAAAACCGTTATGGATGAAGTGGCTTCCGGGGACAGCCGTATTAAAAAATTATTGAAGGAAAAGCGGAAACTGGAAGACGAACATAAAGCGGACAGTCCGCGTTATGGTGATGTTTTGGCGGAGCTGGAAGCCCTTGGCATTTACGAACTGGAACATAAAGCCGAAAAGATTTTATCCGGACTGGGTTTTCAAGAGGAGCAGTTTCACAAACCGGTTAATGAGCTGAGCGGTGGATGGCAGATGCGAACGCTTTTGGCCAAGCTCTTGGTCTATCCTTATGATTTGATTTTGCTGGACGAGCCGACTAACTATCTAGATTTGGAAGCGACTTTATGGTTAAAGGGTTTTTTATCGGATTATAACGGCGCGTTTGTTTTGATTTCCCATGACCGGGTTTTTTTGAACGATGTCACAAATTATACGATTATTTTAGAAGGCGCACAGATGACAAAGGTTAAGGGAAATTATGGTTTCTATGAAGAGCAGAAAGGGGTTAATACCAAAACGCTGGAGAAGAGGCAGAAGGTTGTCGAGAAAAAACGAAAACAACTGGAACGTTTTACCCAGCGTTTTCATGCACAACCCAACCGGGCGGCAGCCGTCCGGAATAAACGTAAGATGATTGATAAGCTGGAAGAAATTGAATTGCCGCAGAACATGAAATCGGTTGGAGAATTTGAATTCGAAGATATCCCGCAAAGCGGATATGTGGTCAGCACATTGTCTGGTATCAGAAAGGCGTATGGCGAAAAAGTTGTTTATGACAACCTTGATCTGGAAATTATCCGTGGACAGAAAATGTGTCTGGTTGGTCCAAACGGTGCCGGGAAATCCACATTATTAAAAATGCTGGCCGGGGCCATTAAGCCGGATAAAGGCGGTATCAAAGACGGACATGAAGTCAACAAAGGTTATTTTTCCCAGGCAAGGATTGATGTTTTAAATCCTAATAGTTCTGCTTTTGATGAAGTGATTAATTCAGCACCGCAGGGAACGCCGGCGCTTAAGGTTCGAAGTCTTTTGGGCCTTTTTAATTTTCACGGAGATGATGTTTTTAAACAGGTGAAAGTGTTATCCGGTGGAGAAAAAAGTCGTTTGATTTTGGCGAAGCTTCTGATTAATCCACCTAATTTTATGCTTCTGGATGAGCCGACGACCCATTTGGATCTGGATGGTGTTAAAGCGCTCACCTCGGCTTTTAAGAAGTATACGGGGACCGTCTGTTTTATCAGTCACGATTTATACTTTATCCGCGAAATTGCCGATCATATAGTTGAGGTTAATAATGGGGCACTAAAAACTTATCATGGTGGGTTGGATTATTACCTCGAAAAGAAGCATGCCTCTCCCGGATCCGGCGGAAAGACAATGAAGAAGGACCATATTGAACTGCCTAAGAATAAAAATCTTTTCGGATCTTCTGAACAATTATCCAAGCAACAAGAAGATGAAAAGGCGCAGATGCAGGAATTACGCCGGCAGCACAAAGAGGCCAAGAAGCGGCTGACACAAATCAAAACAGAACTTCAGAAGCTGGAAACAGAGAAGAAAGATTTGGAAACGGAAAGTTATGTCAAATCCCGAAAGTTGACGGAGTCTTACGAAAAGCGTGATTCAGGTACCATTAAGGAATTCGGACAACGCTTGAAGGATATTCAAAGTCGTCTTCGCGCTATTGAAACGGAAATCAAAGAACTGGTTGAAGAGCGTCAGCGTATCAGCAAATAGTCATAGAGTTCCATCTTGAAAAATCCTGAAAAGACCGATATCATACATTAAAGGAATAAAAATGAAAAAACTGATTATCATTTTCATTGGTATTATTTTTTGTTCAGGATGTTCAAAGCTCGCTCATCTGGATGAGATGCTGCGTCTCAAAAAAATTGGAGACGGGGTTGAAGACGCGGACGCCTATGTTGAAAAGGCTGACCGTCGGTTTGCGGAACTTGTTCAGCTTTACAAAGAAGGTAAGCTGGTTCAATATTCCACTACGACGGAACAAATTTTTAAGAAGTTCGGCCAGCCCATTCAGGTCAAAACAGTACAGCACGATGAGGGAGAGGCAGAACGGTGGCTTTACCGAAAAGCCGTTGAATATTTTAATACGGACAAAATTTATCTTTATTTTAATGCGAAGGGAAAAATGATTGACGTGGAGTACGAACCGGCTCCTGCAAAACAAGAATCATCCGAATAAAGGAGGATTGTTATGGGAAAATCCGGTAAACGTAATAAACAGAAAATGGATCCCAAGAAATTTGATGTCCCGCAAGATTCCCCGAAAAAAGATAAGGATTGGTCTTTTGACGAAATTGCCCGCTCGAAAACACGACGTCGTTAAATATGGGTGCTTTTAATAAAACCATTCTAAAAAATATCTATCAGAGGCTCTTTAAAACATATGGTCCGCAGCATTGGTGGCCCGGAGAGACAAAATTTGAGATTATTGTCGGGGCCATCCTCACGCAAAATACTAATTGGCAGAATGTTGAAAAAGCGATTGCCAATCTAAAACAGGCACAATGTCTAAATCCTAAGGCGTTAAAAAATGTGAAGGTTTCACGTCTTACCGCGTTTATCCGGCCATCGGGGTATTTTAATATTAAAGCCAAACGGTTGAAGAACTTCATCAATTTTCTTTTTGAGGAATATGATGGAAATCTGTCACGGATGTCCCGGGAGGAGACAGGCATTTTGCGTCAAAAACTTTTGGCTGTAAACGGCATTGGTCCGGAAACAGCGGATTCCATTTTGCTCTATGCTTTTGATAAGCCGGTTTTTGTGGTGGACGCTTATACCAAGCGGATCTTCAGCCGTCACCATATTGTGGGTGCCGGGGAGGAGTATCACTCTGTTCAGAGGGTTTTTACAGAATCTTTGCCTGCTGATATCCCGGTGTATAATGAATATCATGCATTGATTGTGCGCCTGGCGAAAGATTTTTGTAAAACCAAGCCGGAATGTGCGCAATGTCCGCTTAACGCCAAAAAGTATTATTCAGGTTAAAGCATTATGGAAGCCAACAAAGTAATCGCGCATATTGATATGGACGCGTTTTTTGCGGCGGTGGAACAACGGGATCGTCCTGAGCTTAAAGGGAAGCCTGTTGTTATCGGTGCCGATCCGCAAAAGGGAAAAGGCCGCGGCGTTGTATCGACCTGTTCTTATGAGGCCAGGCCTTATGGAATCCATTCCGCACAACCAATCTCTATGGCTTACCAGAAATGTCCACATGCTGTTTTCCTGCCGCCGAGTTTTTCAAAGTATAAAAAGGTGTCGCTTCAAATCCGGGACATCTTTCATCAGTTTACACCGAATGTTGAACCTATCAGCGTGGATGAAGCCTTCTTAGATTTAACGGGATGTTTTCATTTTTATCATTCTCCTGCAGGAGCCGGCCGGGAAATAAAAAGAAGAATCTATGAAGCGACAGGTTTGACAGCTTCTGTGGGAATCGCGCCGATTAAGAATGTCGCCAAAATTGCCTCCGACTTATGTAAGCCTGATGGATTATTGGAGGTGAAATTGGACGGCTTGATGGATTTTCTAAAGCCGCTGAAAGTGGAAAAGCTTTGGGGGGTCGGTCCTAAAGCAAAAACGGCTTTGAATAAAATGGCTATAATAACCGTTGGGGATTTAATGAAAATTCCGAAAGCGACCTTAATCGGCAGATTCGGTGATTATGGTCTACATCTATATAATTTGTCCCATGGTATCGATCCAAGGGATGTGTGTGATAGCGATGAAGTCAAATCTGTCAGCCATGAGCATACTTTTTCCGTGGATACCTGTGATATTGCTGAAGTGCACCGCATTATGCTGATACTGAGTGAGAAGATCTCCCGCCGTTTGAGAAAGCTGGATTTAAAGGGAAGAACGATTGGTGTCAAGATCCGGCTAAAGGGGTTTACGACCTATACACGGGCGATTTCGCTGGAAAACGGGACCAATTTTGCAGATGATATCTATAGCCAGTCGCGGCTAATATTTGATAAATTTTATAAAAAAGGCCAGCGTATCCGGCTGATTGGTATACGCTTATCCAATTTTAAGGAACATTACATTCAAGAAAGCCTTTTCCCGGATGTCCAAAAAAAGCGGAAAGAAGATATCCACAAGGCGATCGACGCTATTAAAGACAAATTCGGTGAAAAGGCGATTCACCGTGGTCTCTAAATCCACCAAAATCCTGCCAACATTGTTATAAATTATTCAATATCAATATCTTACGATTTTTCCAAAAAAGTGTATTTATTTTATTTTTATGCCTCATAAGTTAGCATATGCTCGAAAATGATTGTATACTTTCTCGTAGATTATGAAAACTTATTGGTTTAAAAATAAAATCTGTTAATTTCTTAGGCCTCAGGGGTGTTTCTCTGAGGCCATGTTTTTTTCAACAGGAGGATGGGTGATGAAAACAAAGACGAAATGGGCAAAAGTAGGATTTATTTTTAGTTTTATAGCCTTTGTAGGGCTGGCAACAACTTATCAAATTTCCGCAGCAATTACAGACACAGACACCTTAACACAAGAGCATCCAATCGCCGCAAATCAAAAAGAAGACAAGAAAAAAGAAAAATATGTTAAGGGAAAAGTCATCGTTAAACTAAAAAATCAAGAACCAGGAGTTTATGGAGCCCAATCTACCTCCATGGATTCTTTTGCCCAGCTCAATCGTCATTTTAAAGTTCAAAAAGCCCAGCGTCTCTTTCCGAATGTTAAAAAATCAATGCAGAAAGCATCCTTTTCAGCAGCATCAACCCATTCTCAAGAAGATCTTTCCAATGTTTATTTACTGGATGTCCCTGAAGAAACAGACATCGAACAGATGGCTGCTATTTATCAGGAAGATCCTAATATCGAATACGCGCAACCGGACTATCTTATGGAGGTGGAACTGGATGTCAATGATTACTATTTGGTGACCGGAAGACTTGAAGGAATAGAAAATATCCAGGCACCGCAGGCATGGGATATTACACAAGGGGAAGGTGTTCTGGTTGCTGTTTTGGATACAGGTGTCGATTATACTCATCCGGATTTGGCCGAGAATATCTGGACCAACCCGGGTGAAATTCCTGATAACGGTATTGATGATGATGGAAACGGATATATTGACGATGTGTATGGTTGGGATTTTTCAGGAAATGATAACAATGTTATTGGAAATAATTCTCATGGAACGCATGTTTCCGGAACGATTGCCGGTGTTGCCAATAACGAAATTGGGGTCGCCGGTGTGGCTCCAAAAGCGAGAATTATGCCTGTAAAAGGTTTTCCTGATGACGGCGGAAGTACACCATCCAGTGCTCTGGCTAATGGGTTACGTTATGCCATGGAGAATGGAGCAGATATTATCAGTAACAGTTGGTCATGTTCATCGCCTTGTCCGACGAATCCTATTGTTGACAATGTTGTTCGACAGGCCTATTCCAATGGTGTGGTACTTGTTTTTGCTGCGGGAAATAGTAATGGGGAGGTTGATAATTACAGTCCGACGCGTTTAGATGAAGTTATTTCTGTAGCGTCTGTTAATAAATCGGATGTGAGATCTTCTTTTTCGAACCATGGGATGAAGATTAATGTGGCCGCTCCCGGGGAGTGGATTATGTCCACAACAATCGGTGGATATGGGACATCCAGCGGAACATCAATGGCTTGTCCACACGCATCAGGTGTTGCCGCTTTGATTCTTGCCAAGAATCCCGGCATTAGTAATGAAGATGTTATTAAAATTATGGAAATGGCTACTGATGATATTGATAATCCCGGGTTTGATACCGCCGGAGGTCATGGACGGATTAACGCTTTTAAGGCGGTTAGTATTGAAGCACCTTTAGACGCCAAGATTACAGAACCGGCAGAAGGTTTTGCTGTTGTTCAAACAGATATTGCCCTTATTAAGGGAACAGCTGATGGTGAGAATTTTGACCACTATCAATTATTTTATCGACCGGCTTCAGGCGGGGATTTAATACCTATGGGAGCTCCGATCTATACTCCGGTTAATGGGGGTGTTCTGGGGGCATTTAATACAGATAATTTAGCATTAGGTACTTACCTTATTCAATTGAGTGTAACAGATGATAGTGGCTTTATTGCGACAGACGCCGTTCAGGTAACGATTGAGCAATATGCGAATAGGGCGCCTGTTCTCAATAATATTGATGACCAAGTTATTGAAGAGGCGCAATCTTTTTCTTTTATGGTTTCGGCCACTGATCCCGATAATGACCCTATAACTTTAACAGCTAAATTACAGGGAGGGGCTCCATTGTCATCCATTGGAGCGCAGTTTGTTAACCATGGCAACGGGACAGGGACATTTAGTTGGACGCCGGGTTATGATCAAGGAGATTGGGAATATGTGTTTGAATTTACGGCTGATGATGGAGAATTTACGGATACAAAGGAAATGGTTCTCGCTGTCCTTGATGTGGCCAATGGTATACCAACGGTTCCCCAAGAACTAGCGGCCGTGTTTGTCACACAAACATCTATAGAATTGGGATGGACAGCTTCAACCGATGATACAGGCGTCACCGGATACAAGATTTTCCGTGATGGAAGTTTGATCACGACCGTGCCGGGAACAGGTTATACAGATAATAACCTACAACCGGATACAACATACACTTATCAGGTTTCGGCCATTGATGCGAATAATAATGAAAGTGCCAAGTCGAGCTCTTTGGCAGTAACAACACTAAGTGATATTGACACAATACCACCAACCGCTCCGCAAGGGTTATCGGCAAATAATATTACACAAACATCGGCAAGGCTGACTTGGGAAGCTTCGACCGATAACGAAGGTGTAGGGCTATATAAAATATATCGGGATGGCGAACATATTGACTTTGTTGAGAATACACTCTTTAATGACCTTTCATTATCACCGGGTACAACTTACAGTTATCAGGTGGCAGCGCTGGATGTCACCGGTAATGAAAGTGCCAAGTCGGCCCCGCTGTCAGTAACAACACTAAGCAATGTTGATACGGAGCCGCCAACCATTCCGGGAGGATTACAAGCGGATAATATTACACAAACATCAGTACGGTTGACCTGGGATGCTTCGACGGATAATGAAAATCTTGGTTGGTACAACATCTATCGTGATGGAGTGCTGATCGAGGCTGTAGAAAATACTCTTTTTAACGATTTGTCCTTGTCACCTGGTACAACCTACAGCTATCAAGTTTCTGCCGTCGATTTGAGTAATAACGAAAGTGCTAAATCATCGGTCTTATCGGTGACAACATCAGAAGAGCCAGATACAGAGGCGCCAACAGTTCCACAAGGGTTGGGTTCTTATAATATTACACAGACGTCTGTAGACTTAGCGTGGGGTGTGTCAACTGATGACACTGCGGTTACAGGTTATAAAGTATTCCGTGACGGCAATCATATTTCAACGGTAGCAGGAACAAATTTTAGTGATTCAGGATTGTCACCGGACACGGTATACAGTTATGAAGTTTCAGCTTTTGATGCAGAAGGCAACGAAAGTGCAAAGTCTTCCTCTATTAATGTTAATACACTGGCTGAATTAGTGTGTGATCAAGTCGGTGAGAATGATTTTTATGGATGTTATTATGACAATATTGATTTTACTAATTTGAAAGTTGTACGTACAGATTCCGTTATCGATTTTAATTGGAGTTCAGGATCGCCTCATGCTGATTTGGGATCCGATGGATTTTCTGTGCTTTGGCAAGGGAATTTTGATCTAGAAGAAGGACAATATACTTTTTCAACAAGAACAGATGATGGTGTTCGTCTTTATGTTGACGGAGAATTAATTATTGATAAATGGGTAAATCAAGCTCCGACAACCCATTCAGCCATTCATAATATTTCCGGTGGTCAGCATTTGATCAAGATGGAATATTATGAAAATACCGGTGGTGCGGTAGCGGAATTATCCTGGGAAAAAATGGATATCGATGAAACACCTCCGAGTATTCCGCAGGGATTAGAAGCGGACAATATTACACAGACATCAATGGAAATGGCGTGGGCGGCATCAAGTGATGACACAGGAGTGACCGGTTACAAAGTGTTCCGTGACGGTGTCCAGATTGCGACCGTGACAAC
>JAGQKQ010000037.1 GCA_020430005.1 Candidatus Omnitrophota bacterium | reverse complement strand
TTATTATGAAGGCGTCGCCAGTTATTATTTAAGAAATTATCCGCAGGCCGTCACGTTATTACAGGAAAGTCTTAATAAGAACCCGGCAAATAAAGGGGCTTATCATTATTTATCGTTGAGTTTTGATGCCTTGGGGATGAAAGCCCAAAGTACAGATGCCAAAACAAAATCACAACGGTCTGCAGGAGATGATTTTTTAACCTTCGAGGATTTTCAGATGGATCCGGGAGTTTTTTAAATTATTATGAGATTACATATTGTTTCTTTTTTAATCACTTGTTCCGTTATTTTTCATATCGGTCTTGTGGAGGCAAGCAGCCAGGCGAAAGATGTTGTGGTGGTCTCTGCCAAACGGGTTGAATCGGAAGTTCAGCGGACGGCAGAAAATGTAAAGGTTTATGACGAAGAATATATTCATAGCCTGCCGGCGCGGGATCTTGGTGAAATCCTAAAATATATTCCCGGAGTCAATGTTAAGGTTGTTAATCAGTTCAGTCAGGCGACATCCCTGTCCATCCAGGGTTCGGAGTCCAGACATGTTCTGCTTATGGTAGATGGAATTCCTTTTAACACACAATTATCCGGTCAGGCTAACCCTGTACGGATTCCTATTGAGAATATCAAACAGATTGAAGTGATAAAAGGAGCGTCTTCCAGCGCCTGGGGTTCATCGCTCGGCGGAGTCATTAATGTTATTACCAAAGACGCGGGTTCGGAGGGTCTTGTTCATGGTCGTTTTTCTACCGCTTATGCCGAATTTAGTACAACGTTTAACGGACTCGAATTATCGGGAGGGAATGAACGCTCCGGTTATTACGCGGCGGGCAGTTTCTTGGCAACAGACGGTATCCGTGACGGGGCGCAGGCCGAGGCCTCCAAGTTTTTTGTTAAAGGGAAAACACGTATTTTTGATCAAATAAACCTTACCGCGTCTTTCGGCCATTCTGATTTGGATGTTAATGATATTATTCCCGATCCATTTTTTGGCCGTATGGATATTCATCAGCCGACGGTGGCCACCTATGGTCAGCTTAACGCAGATATGGAGTATGATCTTTTAAAGGTTCAGGCCGCGCTCAAATATAATAAACAGATTATTAAAACGAACACAACTTTCTTGGATTTTGGCGGTGTGAAAACATCCATTTCCGGGTTGGACAGCTATGTCGGGCTTAGTCTTAACGCCAGTTATCCGTTTTTTGAAGAAGACCTGCTGGTTGTGGGGGCGGACGTGGAAAAGCAGACATTTAAAGTCAGCTCCCAGATAGCGACGGCAGAGACATTGAGAAAACAAGCACCTTACGCCAATTATACGATGACGCGGGGACAATGGGATGTTATTCCGGGAGTCCGTTACGACAATAATGAAACGTTCGGCTCGCAGATCAGTCCGAGTTTAGGCGTTGTTTATCATTTTGATGATGAACAAGATTCACGTTTTCGGTTTAAAACTTCCCGCGTTTTTAATGCCCCGCCATTATTATGGGTTCATCAGGAAACGTCAACCACGCTTCCTAATCCTGAGTTGGAGCCGGAAACAGGTGTGGCTTATGAGGCCGGCTATAATACAAATCCTATGCCGAGAATGAATGTCGATGTCAATGTGTTCTGGATGGATATCAAAGATGCGATTGCCACAGTCCGTGTCGGCTCCAAATCAAGAAAAGATAATTTTGATTCCTTCCGGCGCAGGGGAGCCGAAGTACTATTCAATTATGAGCTTAATGATCAGTGGAATGTTTATTCCTCGGCGGCGTTTAATGATGTCCGTGACAAAGCGAATGAAGACATCGTGAAGGATCAAGGAATCGCCCGCCAGAGTTTCGGCTGGGGTATTCAATATCATAATGAGCGCGGCTGGGTTGTTCACCTGACGGGGTTTTACAACCGATGGAGTTCTCCGAGTTACCTTCAGGCTAATGACAGGAAACCTATATTCGATTTGAAAATGAGTAAGAGGTTTATTACAGATCGTGATCGCATTGAAACGGAAGTCTTTCTGAATGTTTATAATCTAACGAATAGCAAATACTGGTCCAGCATATCTTTCCCGTTACCGGAGCGATATGTTGAAGGCGGGATGAATGTTTACTTTTAAAGAGTGTTGTAGGAAAAAGATCAGTAAAAGTCCTCTCAAGTCATTCCAAAAAGCTTTTTTCCTGACTATAATATACTTACCACCCAAGACAATGCGGCTTAAACCATGCTAAGTTTTAAAGAGAAGATCATAATTGTTGCTTTGAGTATGATCTTCGCTTCTCCTGTTTGGACTTCCGCCGACCAAAACTCTACTTCCGCGAAACACGATCGGTCCAGGGAAAATAAACCCGTCTACGGAGGAACCCTGATTATGGGAACCGCGAATCCACCGACGATTATTAATCCTGTCTTAACCTCCCATAGTGTGTCGTCCTCTTTACTGGAATTAATTTTTGATTCGTTAGTTCGTCTTGATGGACGAGGAAGGATTCAGCCTGGATTGGCAGAAAAATGGGAAGTATCCGCAGATGAGTTAGAATATACTTTTTATCTAAGAAAAAATATAAAATTTCATGATGGTACAGAATTGACATCAAAAGATGTTAAATTTACCTATGATCTTATTCTTGATCCAAAGAATAAGTCCCATTGGCGGTCTGACTTAGACGTAGTCAAGGAAGTTAGCATTATTGACGACTTTACGGTGCGATTTATTCTTAAAAAACCTTTTTCTCATTTTCTTCATAAAGCTGTAAGAGAAATCGTTCCCAAACATATTTGGGAAGGGCAGAATTTGTCTAATGCTCGATTTAATTATGAGCCGGTTGGCACAGGACCTTTTAAATTCAAGGAGTGGAATAAAGAGAACAATACTATAATTTTGACAGCCAACAAAAATTATTTTGAAGATCGTCCTTATCTGGATCAGATTCAGATTAAAGTGTATCCGGATATCTCCCGGTTATGGTCGGCCTTCATGCGCAGAGAGATTCATGTGGCCAAATTTATTCATCCAAGAGATTTTAAATTGTTAGAAGAAGATCTTGTATTTAAAACTTATGAAGTAAGTTGGGGTATGTACTATGCGCTTGTTTACGATTTGGATGATCCTGTTTTTTACGACAAAGATATACGATGGGCACTGTCTTATGCGATTAATGTGAAAGAACTAATTAAAAATAATTCCTATGGAGGTGGGTTGCCAGCCGCCGGGCCTTTTCACCCCGATTCGGATGGTTATAACTCAACTATAAAACCCGTCCCCTATGAGCCACAAAAGGCCTTGGACATTCTAAATACTAAAGGGTGGTATTTGAATGAAGAAGGAATTTTGGAGAAGAACGGACGGTTGTTTACTATTAAATTACTTGTCAATTCCCGGATTGAAGAAAGGGAGAGGATAGCGACAATGATCCGGCAACAGTTTTCCCAAGTCGGTATTCAAACCACATTGGTTTTATATGAGCCTGAAAAGTTTCCGGTGACTCATGGAAAAGACATGCCGCAAGTTTGGTTGCGATTTTTTAGAGGAATTGATGAGTTGGATGGGTATGATGCCATTAAGAGTTGGTATTCATCCTCAACGGAGCCGGGAAAGGTATGGCATTACCGGAATAACCGGGTGGATCAGTTATTTGAAGAGGTGAAAAGTGAAAATAATGCAGAAAAACGTACTTTGATTTATCAGGAGCTTCATAAGTTGATTTATGATGATCAGCCGGCAACATTTTTATTTTTTCCGATCAGTTTACATGCCGTATCCGCTGATTTTGAAAATACCGATGAGTATTTCTCCCCGCATATGCCGACATATACAATTAAAGATTGGTATACTTCCATGAATTAAGCCCACTTGGTGTCCAAAATGAATGGAAAGGAGGTAAAGTTTATGGACATTCTTAAAGAAGGAACTGATGATATGAATGCCGTTAACTTCTTAAGTTGTTGCTGGCCACCTGGGATCGAAGACATTCAGTCCAGTGAATAAATATAGCCTAGGCACACAAAATTGTGTGCCTAGGCTATATTTTAAATATTATGAAATTCTCCAACCATACGATTATTGTTGAAAACTATCCTCAACCCGGCGAGCATCTGCTGTACAGCACGCGGACGCAGGCCTTGGTTAAGATTAATCAGGAGCTTAAACATCTGGTGATGAATTTCCGGGATATGCCTCTGGAGATGAAAGAACGTCATCAGGCGCATGTTAATCATCTACTTCAAATGGGATTAGTTGTCCGTGACGAAGCCGAAGACAAAAAGAAACTGCAGGAATTCCAGAATCAACTCAAACACGGCGTTCTCAAGAAAAGATTTCCCGTCACTATTCTCACCACCTATGCCTGTAATTTTAAATGTGTGTATTGTTTCCAGGAAAGTTCACGGGATTTTGAGAAAATGAGCCCCGAAACGGCCGAGCACGCCATTAGTTGGCTAAAAAGTAAAATGGAGCAGTTCCGTTACGATGAATTATTCCTCATTTTTTATGGGGGAGAGCCGTTATTAAACAAACCGATTCTGGAACATATTGCCGGGCATATACAGCAGTGGTGCCGCCGGCATGGATTTGATTTTGCCTTTCTTCTCCAGACAAACGGTTATCTGATGACGCCTGAGATTATCGAGAAGTACAAGAAAATCGGACTCAGTCATGTCCGCATTTCTGTCGACGGTGTGGGAAGTGATCATGACCGTAACCGGCCGTTAAGAGGCGGTGGCGGTACGTTTGACCGGGTTATGAAAAATATTGCCGATTGCGCGGATCAAATAGAAATAGGTATATCGGTGGCGTACGACAAAGGCGATATCACGCCGATTGAACGTTTGCTTGATTATTTTGAGGAGAGAAAGGTTTTAAATAAACTTGGAAGATTTATCTGTTCACCGGTTCATCCGACATTAGGCGGTAAAGATACGCCCGAAAAAGTTGTCGGGTCCAGTTGTATGTGTAATTATGAAGACAAGCTTCTGGTGGAAACTAATCGCAAGATAAAGGAACTTTTTGAAAAGAAAAAGGTTGCGACTAAAAACGGGATGGCCATTTCCGTTTGTCCGCTAACCCGGGATAAAGCCGGGGTTACTATTGACCAGCAGGGGCGTATGTTTAAATGCAATTCCATGCTGGGTCACCCGGATTTATCTACCGGCAATGTGCGGGACGCGGATTATAATGACCGTCACCGCGAATTTCTAAATCTTGATGTCTGGCGGCAGTGCCCGCAGGATTGCACGTATATGCCGATGTGTAGTGGGGGGTGCCGCTTAATGTCCTTCCTTAATAATAAGAATTTTAAGACAGCCAGCTGTAAAAAGCCATATCTTAACGAGATGGCCCCGGAATATATCAAAAGGGACTACGATGCGCTGGTTGCCGAGCGGAATAAAAAGAAAAAATCCGCCTAAAATTTAATTTTTGAATAAAACTGGTTTTTGTAGTATTTTAATAGCGTTCGGTCCGACAGCAATTGAGAAATGGCAGGCGTATGAAGAACCCCGCTTTCAACTTTTTTCGCTATTACTTTCCAAAGAAAATTTGGCAGCAGATTTTTCTGGTACTGATTTTCCTTGTCCTTATCCCTATGCTTATTTTGGGATCCCTTCTGATTAATACCAGTCAGAATACCATCAAAGAAACGGTTTTAAGTGATTATAAGGAAATCGTCCAAAGGGCCGCGGCTGAAGTGCAGGAACGTATCCAGGCGGCGCAGACGTCGCTTTCAGTAACCGCCTCTCTGGTTGGTACGCTGGGAAGCAGTCTTTGGCGGCAGGAAACCGCCATTGTTGAGCTTTCCTTGAAAAACAGCAATTTTCAGCGCATATCTTTTGTTAATCCTGATGGACAGGAGCTTGTCACGTCCGCGTTAGGAACACCTTTAGTCAATCATGCCGGAGAAACGGTTTTTCAAAAAGCATTAAAGAATAACGAATCGTATATTTCGGATGTCCGCATCTCGGAAAATTATGTTCCCACTATTCTTTTAGCGGAACCCGTTGAAATGCTGGGTGAAGTCAGGGGAGTCTTGCTGGCGGAACTCAGTGTGCGGGATATATGGGAGACGATTGATTCTATACGGGTGGGGAAAACCGGCCGGACATATCTGGCCGATGAAAAAGGACGGATTATTGCTCATCCGGATAAAAAGGTCGTGTTGGAAAACGCGAGCGGTCTTGTTCCGGAAGTCAGCCAGTTGTATTTAACCGGAAAAGCGAACAGTTTTGAGAATGAAGGGATGGATGGCAAAAAACAGTTGGTTGCTTTCGCGCCGGTTGAAAAATTAAACTGGATGCTTATTATCCGGCAGAATTCCGAAGAGGCATTAAGTTTTTCCAAGACGATGCAAATGCAATCATGGATTTTGATTCTACTAAGTATTTTAGCCGCTGTCTTCATCAGTTTGTTTTTAGCCCGCTATATGAGCCGTCCGTTGAATAAAATTGTTGATGCCACTAATCTTATGGCCAAGGGAGATTACCGGAATACCTTTCGGATCAAGCGCCGTGATGAAGTGGGCCGGATGATGTTTTCGTTTAACCGAATCAAAGTCAAATTGTTGAAAGCCAAACAAATGGAGAAGACGGCGGTTATCGGAGAAGCGGCCACAGCGATAGCGCATGAATTAAAAAATTCCCTAGTCCTTGTGGATACATTTATCAATTTGCTTCCCGAACGTCATCGTGACAGAAAATTTATTAAAGAATTCTCCGACACTATTCCCAAAGAGCTTGAGTCATGGAAGTCGATGCTTCGGGGAATGATGGAGTTTTCCAAACAGAAAGATTTTCCCAAAACATCAATGAATGTTAATACGGTGGTCCAGGATGTGGTCGCGCTGGTTCATTTGAGGGTTAAACAGAAAAATATCCAGTTATTTCTCCGAGAGCAACATAATATACCAAATGTTCTGGGTAATGCAGAAAAGATCAAGCAGGTTGTGTTGAACATTGTAAGTAACTCTATTGATGCGACTCCTTTAGGAGGTGCTATTATTGTGGAAACCAATTGGCTGGCGGCTGAGATGAAGGGTGAGGCAGAGCACATTGAAATTAAGATCACCAATACCGGTAAGATTATTTCCCAGGGAGAATTGAACAAGATATTTAACCCGTTTTTTACAACCAAATCACAGGGGATGGGGTTGGGGTTGGCCATTAGCTATGATATTATAAAACAGCATAATGGCCGGATTGATGTTCAGAGCAATAAGGTGCAGGGAACGTATTTTTCTATTAAATTACCGGTCTTACAGAAGGAAATGGTAGAAAAAGGTTAGTTTATGGGGGGAACTTCCTATTTATTATTTGGAGATTCATGCCAGAATAATAAAAAAAGGAGTGGAAAATATGCTTTCAGAAGAAATTGTTGTTATTGAGGACGATCCTAGAATCGTAAGAAGTTTGGAAATGATGCTTCCTGAGTACGAAATGGTCCATTTTTCTAATGGAAAAGAGGCGTTGGAATATCTGGTTAAACCGAATCTTATTAATTTGGTGCTTCTGGATGTAATGCTGCCGGGGATGAATGGGCTCAGCGTTCTGAAGCAAATCAAGGAAGCCAATAAAGACATCGCGGTGATTATGATGACAGCATTCGGTTCTATGGATGTGGCTGTTCAGGCATTGCGCTATCATGCCGATGATTTTATTGAAAAGCCTTTTGATTCAAAACAGCTTAAAGAAAAGGTTCAGAATATCCTGCGAAATTGTTCCCCGGCAAAGCTGAATTACAAAACACCGCAGGGGAAAATTGAACGTATCAAGAAATTTGTGCGGCGTAATTATTCCCAATCAACACTAGATCATATTGCTGAGGAGATGTCGTTAAGTACAAAATATATCAGCCGGTTATTTAATAAACAAAATGAAACAAGTTTCCGTCGCTATAAGTTAAATGTCAAAATTGACATTGCCAAAGCACTTTTAAAGAATTCCGGTCTGATGGTTTATGAAGTATCCAACCAGCTTGGTTACCAGAATCCCGAATCTTTTATGCGAATTTTTAAACGGGAAACAGGACTCACCCCTTCAAGCTATAGGGAAAAATTTCAGTCAGAGGCGGTGGTCTCTTAGGATGTTGAAGCATAAGATTCTTATCATTGACGCTCACCCCGTCTATGTGAACAAGACGGAAGGCTTCTTAAGAGGGCTAACCTTCCATAATATCACCATTGCCCGAAATGGTAAGGAAGGGCAGGAAAAGGCCAAAAGTATTCGTCCGGATTTAATTATTCTCAGCGCGATGTTACCGGATATGGATAGTTTTGATGTCTGTGAAGCTGTTAAAAAGAATTCTCCGGAAAGTCGTATTATTGTCCAGGTGGGGCTTTTTTACGCCGCGGAAGAAATAGAGCGGTTTATGTCTCTCGGAGCGGACAGGGTGCTGGACCGGAAAGAAAAAGACCTGCAACCGCTACAGAATGCGATTGAAGATTTGATGGTCTCATCTTAGTAAAGGCCTCATTCCATGTTTTCTTCCAGAAAGCTGACGGCGTCCATTCGGTTTTGCTCTATCGCCAGTTGAAGCGGGGTCATGAGATAAACATTATCTTCATCGGTGATATCGGCGCCGTTTTCGACCAATAGCATAATGATTTCCAATTGCCGGTTTGAATCGGGATTATTACTGCGAATAGCTTCCCCGAGGGAGGTATGACCAAATAATCCTTTTTGGTTAACATCCGCGCCGCTATGAATCAGTTCAAGGAGAATATCTTTATAACCCCACCAGGCGGCTTCCATTAACGGGCTTTTTCCTTGTACGGGATCCAGAAAATTCACGTTACTTCTTTGTTCGGTAATGAGGAACTTTACAATATCAGCATGTCCGGCACGGACAGCTTTATGCAAAACGTTGGGACTTAATATCGCGCCTTTTTTCAGGAGTAATTGCAGGACATCCATGTGCCCGGAATAGGCGGCAATATCAGCGGCGTTTTCCGGAACTCTGCGTGATTGAGACCAGCCTATTTCATTAATATCCGCACCTTTATCCAGAATGGTCTGAGCCAGATCCAACAGCCCTTGACGGGCGGCACACATCAAAGGAGTCCAGTCCCAGGAAAGATAAATGTTTTGTTCTTCCCGATGATATCCACGAATTTGAATATCAGCCCCTAATAACACGAGTTTTTTGGCCGCAGTGAATTTATCATGCATAATGGCGTTTATTAAAAGAGGCGTATTCCATGAACTGAGATGATTGATGTCGGCGCCTTTTTCCGCCAGGAGTTCAATCATTTCACTGTTTTCCGCGGCCACGGCCAGGCCAAGAACATTATTCAGTTCCTCTTGGTCAAAAGAGGAGGTTTCGAGAAGATTTTGAACCGTTATCCAGTTATGCTGACGGGCCGATGTGTATAACTTTCCGGCTGTTTCCGCCCGGGCCGGACAGATCGAAAGAACCGGAATAAGAAAACCGATAAAAGAAAGTGATAATAGGTATTTTTTTAGCATAATAATTGTATTATAAACAAAATTTGGAGATTTCCTTAAAAAAATTTTGCTCTATCTTATGATAAAATAACATTGATGCATCTTGATGAGAATCTTTATATACGATATAATTTTATATCGAGGAAATGAGGAGGAAAAATGAAAAAATCTTTAATATTAAGCATTGGCTTTTTGTTTTTTATGGTTTCTTTTGTCCATGCCCATAATCCCGAGAGTATTGAACTGGCCCGTCTTAAAGATAAAAATCTCTTTAAACTTAATGTCAAACATATTACTCACGATAAAAAGGATCATTATATTAAAAAGATTTTGATCTATAAGAACGGGAGCCTTCAAGAAACATTTACTTATCTGGAACAGGTTGGCCTATCCGGTCGTACTAAAGAATTTCCTTTAAAGGCTTCAGATGGAGATTCGTTGAAAATCGAGGTGCTTGTTCATCCTAATGGCGAGTTGATGGCAGAATTCGAAGTGGACAGCCAGGAGGAAAGCGGGGTTAAATCAGCTGAAGAGAAGCCATCAATGGCCAATGAAGAGGATGCGCGGCCTTAGAAAGGAATTTTATGTACGAAGAAAAACGGAAATATAAACGGGTCGATATTGAATTGCCGGCATTATACCGTATTAAAGGAAGTGATATGTCACTGAAAGCGACCATTGTAAATATTTCTCCGGAAGGTTTGCAATTTTTAACCCAGGGTGAAATCGACATTGGCACTGAGGTTGAATTGAAGGTTCAATTGCACGAAAAAAATAATGTATCTCTTAATACAAGAGTCGTGTGGGCGGAATATATTGAAGCAAAGAAATTTTATGGTAACGGGGTTAAGATTATTAATGTGGATGATGACGACGAACAACGATTCATTAAATTCTATTGCCAGAAAGTTCTTATGGATAACTCTTGATAATGGATGATGTGAACGAAAAAAAAGATTTGTATGACTCTATCACCAAGCATTTTTCCAACCTTTTTAAAGATTCGAAAGTCGGTATTGTTATAACCGATAGTGAAGGACGTTTTTGTCATGTCAACGACGCCTTCTGCCGCCTCCTTAAATACTCTGAAAACGATTTAAAAAACTTAACGGTTAAAGACGTTACTCATCCCGAGGACCATGATGGCGTGTCTATGTTCTTTGCCGACGGATCCAGTCCACAGGTGTCTCCGGTTTTTCATGCGGAAAAGCGCTATCTTACTAAAGATGGGAAGTCCGTCTGGGCAAGAGTAACCGCGACCTGGATGTTTGATAATAATAAACCGGTTTATGCGGCGGCGATGATAGAGAATATTGGGTCGTTAAGAACGGAACAAGAGCGTAAACGCCGCGAAGAAAAACAAATTTTTGAATTACAAACGGCGATTGTCACCATCGCCAGGAACAGTTCCGTTGTAAGGGGGGCTTTTTCAACAGCAACTAAGTTTATTACAGAAAAAACATCACGGGCCATAAATGTTGAGCGTGTTGGTATTTGGCTTTTTAGTCCGGACCGCAAAGAGTTGCGATGTGTGGACCTTTATCAACATTCCAGAAAAGAACATAGTGAAGGGATGGTTTTAAAGGCGGAGGATTATCCGATTTATTTTAAAGCGTTAGAAACCGGCCGAGCCATTGATGCCAGTGATGCCTTGTCCGATACACGAACAGAAGAATTCGTTGAAGGTTATCTAAAGCCTTATGGGATTGTCTCGATGTTAGATGCGGCCATTCGAGTGTCAGGAGAAATCGTCGGGGTTGTTTGTTGTGAACATGTCAGTACGACGGCAAGAAAATGGTTTGGAGCGGAGGTGCACTTTGCTGCCGAAGTTGCCGATCAGATGGCACATGTCATTCTGAGTAGCGAAAGAAACAAGGCGATTGAAGAGTTGAAAGAAAGTGAAGAGCGCTTTCGTATGATGGCGGACAGTGCCCCGGTTATGATATGGGTTTCGGGAGAAGATGCTTTATGTAATTTCTTTAATAAGCAATGGCTTGATTTTGTCGGACGAACTCTGGAACAGGAATTAGGCAAGGGTTGGATTCAGGGTGTTCATGAAAAAGATTTGGAGCTATGTATCGAGAAATATTTGAAAGCGTTTAAAGCGCGGGAAGAATTTGAAGTTCAATATCGATTAAAACGTAAAGACGGCATATTTCGATGGGTTCTTAGTAAAGGCATTCCCCGTTATACGCCGGAAGGTTCGTTTCAGGGATACATCGGAACGTGTATTGATATAACCGATTCTAAAGAAAAGCAGCGTCTTGAACAGGAAAAAGTCCAGGAAAAGCTTGAGCAGAGTGAAGAATACAACCGTATGCTTTTTGAGCTGGCTCCAATGGGACTGGCCTTATGTACAATGGAAGGAAAGCTGGTGGATTTAAACCCTGCGTATGCCAAAATTATCGGGCGTACAGTTGATGAAACTCTGGGATTAACGTATTGGGAGATCACGCC
>JAGQKQ010000373.1 GCA_020430005.1 Candidatus Omnitrophota bacterium | reverse complement strand
TTATCATGCTGGAAAATATAATCTAACTTTTAAAGAAGGAAAGTAATTAGTATGCGTCAATATCTGGATTTAGTTTCTTATGTCCTCGAGCACGGGGAGAAAAAAGAAGACCGGACGGGAACAGGAACATTATCCGTTTTTGGATACCAAACCAAGTATGATTTTCGTGAAGGTTTTCCATTATTAACAACAAAAAAAGTTTTATTCAAGGCGGTGGTCCGGGAATTATTATGGTTCCTGCGCGGCTGCACCAATATCAATGATAATCTGAAAGAGCATACGCCGATTTGGAATGCCTGGGCGGATGAGCAGGGTGAATTAGGTCCGATTTACGGCTACCAATGGCGTAAATGGGAACATTTTGTGCCGTTGGACCAAAAAAATCATTACCGCCGGGAACATATTGACCAGATTCAAAACGCCATTGATTTGATCAGAAATAAACCGGATTCACGGCGGATCATTGTCAGCGCCTGGAATGTCGCGGATATTGATAAAATGGCG
>JAGQKQ010000372.1 GCA_020430005.1 Candidatus Omnitrophota bacterium | reverse complement strand
TTTCAACGATCTTTGACTCTATTAAAACTTGCGGCGTTGTTGTGTCTAACTGTTCAATTACGCCTGACATTAGATTAATATTTTTGCTGATATCCGTTACAATCAACATATTTGTCCGCTCATCATAATTGATGCTTCCCCGCTCAGATCGCATTTTATCAATGGATTCAATAATCTCAGATGCCTTTCCAAAGTTAATCGTAAAAGTTTGGGTTACTAAAGGCTCCTGTTCCGCTAATAGCATAGCATCTTCCCGGCGTTTTTTCATGTTTTCTATTGTCGTCACCACAATTACATTACCTTCGCGTTCTGATGCATATCCATAGGTTTTAAGAATAACATCTAACGCCTGTTGCCATGGCACATCATTAAGCTGTATAGAGATTGTCCCTGTGACCTCTGGGCTCGCAACAATATTAACCCCGCTTTTAAACGATAATATCTGCAGAACATTCTTAATATCAGCATCGCGAAAATCAAGGCTTACTTTTCCTGTATCTGAAA
>JAGQKQ010000371.1 GCA_020430005.1 Candidatus Omnitrophota bacterium | reverse complement strand
GGTGAATTGGGATGGGATAAATTCATTATCGATTGCCGGGATCAACTGGACGGACATTGATGTTTTAACAGGGGCTGGCGTAAACTGGGACGGGATCCAAGATTTGAGTGTCTCAGGAATCAATTGGACGGACATTGATGTGTTAAGTGATGCCGGGGTCAACTGGGATGGTATTAATGCTCTATCCATCGCGGGCATCAATTGGAGTGATATTGATGTGCTAAGCGATGCCGGTATTAATTGGGACAATATTAATGAATTAAGTGATGCGGGCATTAACTGGAGTGACTTGGATGTTCTAAGTGATGCCGGAGTGAACTGGGATGATATCCGTTCTCTGTCAGAAGCCGGGATTAATTGGAGTGATATTGATGTGTTAAGTGATGCGGGAATCAACTGGAATGACTTACAAGTGATGACGGAAGCGGGTATTAACTGGAGCGATATTGATGTGTTGAGTGATGCTGGCATTAACTGGAGCGGTATTCAGGATATGTCGACGGCCGGTATTAACT
>JAGQKQ010000370.1 GCA_020430005.1 Candidatus Omnitrophota bacterium | reverse complement strand
CACTAAATTTACAAAGCCAATCGAAGTGATTGAAGGTCCATTAATGGATGGCATGAATGTGGTAGGAGATCTATTTGGCGAAGGTAAAATGTTTTTACCACAAGTGGTTAAAAGCGCCAGGGTAATGAAAAAATCTGTCGCCTATTTGATTCCTTTTATTAAAGCAACTCAAAGTGACTCCGCAACTCCCAAAGCTGCTGGTAAAGTATTAATGGCAACAGTTAAAGGAGATGTGCATGATATCGGAAAAAATATAGTTGGCGTAGTTATGTCTTGTAACAACTTTGAAGTTGTTGATTTAGGAGTTATGGTTTCTGCAGATAAGATTTTGAGCACAGCTAACGAAATCGAAGCAGATATTATAGGATTAAGTGGTCTAATCACTCCATCATTAGATGAAATGGTGCACGTTGCAAAAGAGATGGAACGCTTAAAATTTACTAAGCCATTATTAATTGGTGGAGCAACTACTTCTAGGAAACATACAGCAGTTAAAATCGCTCCTGCATATTCTGGGCCA
>JAGQKQ010000036.1 GCA_020430005.1 Candidatus Omnitrophota bacterium | reverse complement strand
GTGCAACAGACAGATTCTTCGCGAAGCTTTATTAAATATAGCATAAATTATTATGTTCATGTAATAAAGGTGACAAATTATCAGGCGGGCTTCATTGGATTCAATAAATGGAAAGGGAATTAATAATTTATCTGTTTTTATCAATGAAAAGAGTTAAAATAATACTCTCTACATAATTTTCCGCAATCTTAAGTTGACGGTTAATGGAGCGGGTCTATGAAGCGTCCGATCATTAATATTATTGTTGATACATTAAGCCTTATGGTCTTCACGGTTATGATATCAACCGGTTTGATCCTAAGGTTTGTTCTGCCTCCGGGAAGCGGGGGAGGCGAGTTTCACGGTGTGGGCGGGCGTAGAAGTATTGACGTTTTTACAGGATTGACCCGACATCAATGGGGTGATATTCATTTTTTTATATCCATTCTTTTTCTGACTTTGCTGCTTATTCATATTATTCTTCATTGGGCATGGATTAAGGCCATGGTTTTCGGAACAGCGGAACATCCACAGAAGATGCGAAGAAAAATCATAATGGTTTTTGTTCTGCTTTGGATTTTACTGGCAATTTTATTTCCTCTGTTAATACCAAAAGGAACAATGTGAAAGGGAGGAGTTCCCTACATATGAGGTTTCTATGTTATATAAATCCCTAAAGAGTTCAGTGTTTCTAAAGGCAAGTATTGTCATGATTCTCGCATTGTGCGCTTACTTTATGGCGCCGGCCAGTATGTCCGAGCCGTCCAGAAGGGTTTTCTTTATTTTTGTTTTTTCCGCACTCTTCTGGGCGTTAGAAATTATTCCGCTTTATGCCACATCATTATTAGTTATTCTTTTGGAAACATTTTTTCTGTGCCGTCCCGGAGGGGTTATGAATATGGATTCCGGCGGGTATAAAGTATTTTTATTGCCGTTTGGAAGTCCGATTATCATTCTGTTTCTTGGCGGTTTTATTCTGGCTTGTGCTATGCAGAAATATCATATCGATCGCATTATTGCCCGGAGGCTTTTAAAATTGTTTGGTAATAAACCCTATATGATTATGCTGGGTTTTATGATGAGTACGGCCTTTTTATCGATGTGGATGTCCAATACAGCCACAACGGCCATGATGATCGCGATGCTGCTGCCGTTGTTAAAACAAATTGATCCTGCCGACCCTTACCGTACAGGACTTATTTTATCCATTCCTTTTGCCGCGAATATCGGAGGAATCGGAACACCGGTCGGAACACCGCCTAATGCCATTGCTATTGGTATTCTGGCTAACAAGGGAATTTATCTTAGTTTTATTTCGTGGATGAAAATGGCCTTTCCGCTGGCGGTGATATTAATTTTTGTGACAAGCGTAGTCCTTTTTGTTATGTATCGGCCGAAAACAGAAACGATACAATTGAATATTGAATTTCAAAAGTCTTTTGACCGTGAAACAAAAATGGCGATGACCATTGCTTTGTTAACTGTGCTCTTGTGGTTGACATCGGAAATACACAAAATTCCTGCGGCTATTATAGCCTTAACAGCGGCTGGATTATTTGCCGCTTTGGGTCTGTTGGACCGCGATGATTTTAAAACGATTGACTGGGATGTTCTGGTTTTAATGTGGGGAGGGTTGGCTTTAGGCAAGGGCATGGAAATCAGTGGTCTGACACAATGGATTGTCGATTTACCATTATTTGAACACACAGGGTTTGTGCTTGTGGCCGTGTTTTGTCTTTTTGGACTTCTTCTCTCAACATTTATGAGCAATACAGCCACAGCAAATCTTCTTATCCCGATTATCATGGTTATTCCTGGAGAAAATAATATTCTGTTAGCCGCAACCGTGGCCTTATCCTGTTCTTTTGCCATGGCCCTGCCGGTATCAACCCCACCTAATGCGATCGCATTTGCGACCAATATGATTCATAGCAAGGATATGCTCAAAGCCGGAGCCCTGGTTTCCATCCTTTCATTATTGGCCGTTTTACTGGGATTTCGCTTTATTGTGACAGCTGCCTTTGGAATAAAATAAGAAAATATCCCAAAAGACTACGGATGTTGCCGTAATTTCACACAAATGTCATAATCTTTTCACATATTGGCGATACCCTTAAAATGGTATACATTATGAAAATAGGCATTTTGTTGAAAATTATCACATAAGGCATTTAGCCGATAAAAAATGCGTTAAATATTTATGGGGTAATTTTTATAAATTGTGATATTATGACATCAAATCGTCAAATATCGGATGCCGGATTGATTGTATTATGGGAAAAGACAAAATTCTCGTTGTCGAGGACGACAAGCATATTTCAAAGCTTTTAAAGTATAATCTGGAAAAAGCCGGATTTGAGTGCCACACGGTTGTCACTGGTGAGGATCTCTTCAAAATGCTTGAGCAGGAATCCGTTGATCTGGTCGTTCTGGATATTATGCTGCCCAAAATGGACGGTTTTGAGGTGTGTAAAGAGCTTCGTCAGGATGCCCGTTACGTGTCTTTGCCGGTTATTATGCTGACGGCCCGGGGGGAAGAAATTGACCGTATTGTCGGGCTGGAATTGGGTGCGGATGATTATATGGTTAAACCATTCAGTCCCAGAGAGTTGATATTAAGAATCAAATCTGTTTTGAAGCGCGGCCGATTTAAGCAAGAGGAAAAAAAAGAGGTTCTCACAGCGGATTATTTAAAGGTCGATATTCCCAAACATAAGGTTCTTGTTGGTAAAAAAGAAATTATACTCACGGCCATGGAGTTTAAGTTGTTAATCAACCTTATGAACCGCCGGGGCCGTGTTCAAACCCGGGATCAGCTTCTTCAAGACGTCTGGGATATAGAAGCCGACGTGACCACCCGCACCATTGATACCCACATTAAACGCCTCCGTCAAAAGCTTGGTAAAGCCGGAAAATTTATTGAAACCGTTCGTGGACACGGTTACCGCTTTAGTGAATAGGAGAAGGCCTTGCGGCTGACAATTCAGTATAAACTGACCATTATTATTGCCCTTTTATTTGGAATTCTTTTCTCTGGTATCTATGTGTATTTAAAACGAAGCTGGGTCAACAGTACAAACCAGCGTATTGAAAGCACATTACGCCGTGATGTTTATTTTTCCAGAGGTATACTGCAGCGTATGTATAAAAATGGTACGTCTCTTTCGGAAATTGATCAAGTTGCGGATTTTATTGGAGAGAATCTTGATATCCGGGTCACTATTATTGCCGCGGACGGTAAGGTGTTAGGAGATTCACAGCTTGACGGAGAGCAGCTTCTGAATGTTGAAAATCATATTTATCGTCCCGAAATTCAACAGGCGTTAAAACAGGGAGAAGGAATCAGCCGGCGTTTTAGTACAACCGTCAAAAACCAACTGCTTTATATGGCGGTTCCCTTCCAGTTTACCGATATGCAGGGATTTATCCGTTTGGCGATGCCGTTATCGGAAGTGAAAATGGTCGAACGGAATATTCAAAATATTCTTATCGGTGTTATTTGTGTTGCCTTTATCCTTGCCATTTTAGGCGGTTACGCGGCCTCTATATTTCTATCCCGTCCCATTGCGGAAGTATCCCAGATTACCCGAAATATTGCCAACGGAGATTTTTCAAAAAAAGTCAGCATTCATACCGACGATGAATTTAAAGATTTGGCCCAGTCGATTAACTATATGTCCGATCAGATTAAGGGACGTATGCAGGAAGTTATGACAAGCAAGTCCCGTCTGGAGACAGTCTTCTTGAGTATGGTGGAAGGGGTTCTGGTTGTGGATGATCGTGGTATGATTATTCTGATGAATCAGGCTTTGAAGGATTTTCTTCATGTTCGTCAGGAAGCCTTGGGAAAAAGACCTATCGAGATTATCCGTAATGTGGAAATACAAGATCTGACGGATCAAGCGTTATCGCTGACCAATGGTGTTCTTTCCAAAGAGCTGACGGTTTTACTTCCTGAAGAAAAAACACTTCTTATTCATGCTGCTCCGGTTATCCGGCATAACAAATCGGACGGGGCCGTCCTGGTTTTTCATGATATTACTGATTTGCGCCGTTTAGAAAAGGTCCGCCAGGATTTTGTGGCGAATGTTTCTCATGAGTTGCGCACACCGATTGCGACGATTAAAGGGTACGCGGAGACGCTTTTACAGGGAGCAATTGATGATAAAGAAAATGCTGAAGATTTTCTTAGGATTATTTGTTCTGACGCCAACCGTTTGGCCAAATTAATTAATGATTTGTTAGATCTTTCTAAAATCGAGTCCGGAAAGCTTATTCCGGATTTAAGGATGGCTTCGTTGGAACCGCTTATCAGTCGGGTTGTTGATAATTTGGCGCCGCAGGCCAAGGAGCTTTCCGTATCTATTGAGAATCACCTTCCAAAAAGTCTTCCTCCGGTCAAGATTGATTCCTCGCTGATGACACAGGTTTTCTTTAATTTATTAGAGAATGCCATTAAATATAACCGCCCCGGTGGAAAGGTTTATATTGAGTCTGAGGAGAGTGCCAGCCGGGTTGTTATTCTGGTGCGTGATACGGGAATTGGTATTCCCAATGCAGATCTCGGTCGTATTTTTGAGCGTTTCTACCGCGTTGATAAAGCCCGGTCCAGAGATCTCGGCGGAACGGGGTTAGGTCTTTCCATTATTAAACATATTGTCCAGGTTCATGAAGGTACGCTTTCCGTCGAAAGCGAATTAGGGCATGGCAGTGTCTTTTCCATCACTCTTCCCAAAATATAATTTCCAATAAAATCGGTTAAAACCGTATAGAAAAAGCGTCACATTTTCTTCATTGTGTGAATTTGTGTTGAAATTAAGAGCCATTTTCTTGTGAAAAAATCTAATTTTCATAAAACTGATAAGTTGTAAACTGTTATATTTCAATATAATATGCGTTTTTAACCGTTTCACATAAAATTCACATTCAAGACATTTTCTCTTCACCTTCAGAATATACACTAAAGCTAATAATTCAAGAACCAGGACAAGTGCAATCTGTTCAATTAGAACGACGAAAACGTTTCGTCGTATCAAAAAAATGATAGATAAAAAGGAACAACATTTTAGTTTAGGCACATTATTCAAGAGGGAGAATAATCAATGAAAAAGTTTTTTATGAATCTATTTTTAGGAACGGCTATTGTTTTCGGCGCCACAACGAATCTGTTTGCGGGAGAATTGGACGTTCTTCTCGACAAATTGGTTGAGAAAGGCTACTTAACTCCTGTGGAAGCGACGATCATCAAGGACGAAACAAAGCAGCAAGTCACGAAGGAAATAACTCAGGCTAAATCCTATGCCGTTCCGACTTGGGTTCAGAAAATGAAAATCAAACAAGATTTAAGGTTGCGATTTCAATATGAACGAAAAAAGTCAGATACAGAAGGAAGAACGCGGGGAAGAGTTCGTTATCGTCTAGGTGTTAACACGGATGTTACAGATAGTGTCAAAGCGGGTATCGGATTAGCGACAGGAGGGGACGATCCTCGTTCGACAAATCAAACATTTGAGGATGTTTTCTCAACACCGGATATCCGTTTAGATTACGCTTATGGTCAGTGGACACCGACAAAGAATCTAACACTTATCGGAGGAAAGTTTCCACGCAAAGATTTCTTGTGGGCACCGACAGATTTGCTTTGGGATGGTGATATCAATCCTGAAGGGGCTTCACTTAATCTAACCCAAGATATTACCGATAATATTGAAGGTTTCTTAAACGGTGGTCTTTGGATTATTGACACAAACGACCAGGTTGACCGGAGTGATCCATTCATGACTTATGTACAGGCTGGTTTGAGTGCAAAAGAAGAAAAGCTGGATGCTAAGGGGGCTGTTACCGTCTACAGTTTTCATGGTGTAGAAGGGATTAATCTTCCAAACGATTCTTGTACAAACTCAGGTCCGTTTAAGGTTGCCGGTGATTGTACAGGCGGAGTACTTGATAAGGACTATGATTCCGTGGCTTTATCAGGAGAGCTTGGCATCGCGGAACCATTAGAATTGCCTGTTGAGCGCATCGCTATTTTTGGAGATTATGTCAAAAATGTCAGTGATAATGTGGATCTAGACATTGGCTGGGCGACTGGTTTTAAAGTTGGTCACAAGTCCGTGAAGAAAGCCGGTCAATGGCAGATGAAATATATTTATGCTCATTTGGAAATGGATGCATTTTTGGATACATTTCCGGATTCCGACCGCTATGCTGGTGGAACAAATGTGAAGTCGCATGAAGTTGCGGTGACATACGGTTTAAAAGATAACGTCACGTTCGGTGTCGATTACTATAACTCGAATCGTATCGATGGATCCAGCGATCCTGAACATCTGGTCCAAGCTGACGTTTTGATGAAGTTCTAAAACTGTTTTGATTGTAGGGTTTACAAAATTGTTGCACAAAATCCATATGATTGTCACAATTTGGCCTTACGATAACCCAGAGGAGGAATGAAAATGAAAAAATTATTAGGAATGTTAATAGTCGGGATGGCATTTGTGTTAAGTTCAAATGTTTATGCCCAGGACATGCTTCAGATCAAGGGATCTGATACTTTGATTAATCTTGTCCAAAGGTTGGCCGAAGTTTATATGGAAAAAAATCCGGGAAAGTATATTGCTGTTACCGGGGGTGGTTCTGGAACAGGTATCGCGGCTTTAATTAACGATAAGTGTGATATCGCGAATGCGTCACGCCTGATGAAAGAAAAAGAAATTACGATGGCGCAAGATAACGGTGTAACGGCCAACAGAGTTGTCATTGCAATGGATGGTTTGAGCGTGATTACTCATCAAGATAATCCGGTGAATGAATTAACGGTTGACCAAATCGGTGCCATTTTCCGTGGTGACATTACAAACTGGAGTGAAGTCGGTGGAAAAGATATGCCGATCACACTATACGGTCGTCAATCTAACTCAGGAACATTTGTGTTTTTCCAGGATTATATTCTTAAGGGAGATTATTCCGCAAAAATGAATCGTATGAATGGAAACGCGCAGATAGTTGAAGGGATTAAAAATGATCCTTCCGGTATCGGTTATGTTGGTGTTGGATATATCAAAAATTCTACGGATTTAGGTGTTGTTAAAGTGGCATCTCGTCCGGGAGAAGACTATGCGAGTCCGTTAAATGCGGATGATGTTAAAAGCGGGAAATATCCGATTGCCCGTCCTTTGAATCAATATATTAGTGGTACTCCGACGGGTGATGCTCGTGCCTTCTTAGAGTTTGAGTTAAGCGAAGAAGGACAGAAAGTTGTTTCTGAAGAAGGCTTTTTTCAGATTCCTGCCGAATACGAAGAATTCAACAAAAAAGCCGGTTTATAACTTGTTTACTTTATTTAGAACTCTATAATAAAGTGTAAATTAAAAAATTATCATACTGCCCTGTAACAGGGCAGTATGATTCATTTTCGGAAAACGTTTATGGAACTCAACGTTAGTGTTAAAGAAAAGAAGCGCTTTTTAAGTTCAGCCGTTCAGGATAAGATTGTTCATTACATTTTTCTCCTTAACGGCATTTTTACTGTAATTATTCTGATTGGTATCTTTGCCTTACTTTTCTCAACAGCGATTCCCACATTTAAAGAGGTCGATCTTTTCGGATTTTTAGCTGGTCTGGAATGGAATCCTACATCATACGTAAAAGAACAATACGGTATTGTTCCGATGCTGGTCAGCACATTTATGGTAACTTTGGGTGCATTGGCAATTGCCATCCCTATTGGTATCGGAGCGGCGGCGTATTTGTCTGATGTAGCCTCGCCAAAAGTCAGAGAAATTGTTAAGCCCGTTGTCGAACTTCTTGCTGGAATTCCATCGGTCGTTATCGGTTTTCTTGGTATCGTCATTGTCGGGCCGTTTTTAGCGAAGGTATTTGGATTATATAATGGATTGAACGCGTTAAATGGATCTATTTTATTGGCGGTCATGGCATTGCCAACGATCATTAGTATATCGGAAGACGCGCTGTCCAGTGTGCCTCAGTCTTATGACCAGGCGTCGCTGGCTTTAGGGGCGTCCAAATGGCAGACGGTAGTGCGTGTTAAGATTCCGGCCGCTCTATCCGGTATTATTGCGGCGTGTATGTTGGGTATGGGACGGGCGATTGGTGAAACAATGACTGTTTTAATGGCCACCGGATGCGCTCCGGCGATGCCAGAAAGTTTTCTGGGTCCGGTCCGGACATTGACATCAACGATTGCGATTGAGTTAGGGGAAGTGGCTTATAATACGACGCATTATTACGCGCTTTTTGCGGTTGGGTTGGTTTTATTTATTATCACATTCATTGTTAACTTTATTTCTGATACGATCCTTCACCGTTACGAAAAGGTACACCGATGAAAAATAAGAATGTTACACAATTTATCGGTTTTATGTTTTTGAGATTATGTATTGTTTTGGTTATCGGTGCCTTATGTATTATCCTGTACGATATTTTTTCCAAAGGTCTTCCGGCAATCTCGTGGGAGTTTCTTACCGAATCTCCAAAAAAAGGAATGACTGAAGGGGGGATATGGCCGGCTATTGTTGGGACATTCTTTGTCACTGTTATCACGGCTTTATTATCCATCCCTTTAGGGATGGGATGCGCGATTTATTTGAATGAATATGCTAAAGATGGTAAACTAACACGGTTGATTAGAATGTCGATTCGTAATTTATCAGGTGTTCCTTCAATTGTTTATGGTTTGTTCGGTGTTGTTTTATTTGTCCAGATGATGCATCTGGATACATGTATTTTATCATCGGGTTTAACTTTGGGATTGATGACCCTGCCGTGGACAATTACCGCCAGTGAGGAGGCTTTAAAGAGCGTTCCGCAGTCTTATCGGGATGGTTCCCTGGCGCTTGGCGCCACAAAATGGCAGTCCATTCAGACAAATGTTTTACCCTATGCGGTTCCAGGTATGTTAACAGGGACAATTTTAGGTTTAGCCCGGGCGGCCGGAGAAACGGCCCCGATTCTATTTACCGGAGCGGCATTCTTTTTGCCATTTTTACCAAAAAACTGGTCGGATCAATTTATGGCCTTGCCGTATCATTTGTATATTATGTCGACTCAGCATCACGCGATTGCTGAGGTGCGGCCGCTTGCTTATGGAACGGCTCTGGTTCTCATTGTTTTAGTTTTTCTCATGAATCTGGCGGCTATTATAGCCCGATATAAATTAAGAAAAATAAGGCTGGAGTAAATTTTATTATGGTTGATTCAATTGTAGATATAAAAACAACTACTAAAGCTGATAAAGTGTCAACGAATCAGATTAAGATCCAGGTTAAGCATTTTAATTTTTATTATGACACTGTTCAGGCGTTAAAGAATATTCAGATGGATATTCGTATGAATACCGTTGTCGGTATTATCGGACCTTCAGGCTGCGGGAAGTCAACATTTTTGCGCTGCTTTAACCGTATGAATGATACAATAAACGGGATACGGTATGAGGGTGTTATTGAGATTGATGGAAGAAATATCTTTGATAAAACGCTGGATGTGGTTGATTTAAGAAGAGAAGTAGGGATGGTTTTTCAGAAATCGAATCCTTTCCCAAAATCGATTTTTGAAAATGTGGCTTACGGTTTGAAAATTAACGGAATCAAAGATCAGAATTTTATCGCAGAAAGAGTTGAGTATAGTCTTCGTGGCGCTGCGCTTTGGGATGAGGTTAAAGATCGTTTAAATAAAAGCGCGTTTGCTTTGTCCGGCGGGCAGCAGCAGCGTTTATGTATTGCCAGAGCGCTTGCCGTTGAACCCGAAGTTTTGCTATTGGATGAGCCGGCCTCCGCGCTGGATCCGATTGCAACGGCGAAAGTCGAAGAGCTGATTCACGAATTAAAGAAAAAATATACGATTCTCATTGTGACTCATAATATGCAGCAAGCCGCCCGGGTTTCGGATTACACAGCATTCTTTATGATGGGCGAGTTGAAAGAATATGATGTTACAAATAAGATTTTTACAAATCCAAAAGAAAAGATTACGGAAGATTATGTGACCGGACGTTTTGGATAAGGTCATGTTTTCATGATAGATATCGGGAATAAGGAGTTTTAAAAATGGAAAGACATTTAGATGAAGAGTTAGAAAAACTCAATGTCGATTTGCTTAAAATGGCTACTTTAACGGAAAGAGCGATTCATAATTCTGTTGAGGCGTTGAAGCAGGGTAACAAAGAGCTGGCAGAAGCTGTTATTGCCAACGACGAAACTATTGATGAAATGGAAATTCGTATTGAGGAACAGATTATAGATTTGCTCGCGCTATTTCAGCCAATGGCTAGTGATCTGCGTTTTATTACGACGGCAATGCATATTAACGCAGAAATGGAGCGTATTGCCGATCTGACAGTTAATATTTCCCAGCGAGCGATTGAATTGGCTGATCAGCCGCTTTTAAAACCATTGGTTGATATTCCAAAATTGGCTGATCAGGCGAAATGGATGATGAACAAGGCGATTGATTCATTTGTTAAGCATGATGAGAACTTAGCAAAAGAAGTTATTTTATCCGATAAAAGATCTAATGAATTGCGGTCACTCGTTATTTCTGAATTGATAACCGATTATATGGCGAAAGATGGATCAACAGTTCCGCGGGCTGTTCCCTTGTTACTTGTTGCGCGGGATTTGGAAAGAATTTGTGACCATGCTGCCGCCATCGCGGAAGATGTTATTTATATGATTCAAGCCAAGATTGTAAAGCATCACCGGGAAAAGTTACAGGGTGGTTCTTAAGCCGTTTGAATAGTCTACGAATTTTTCTCAACCAAAGTTAGAACTTTTTTCAAATCTGCTATTAATAGATCAATCGCTTTTTCGATATCGGAGGCCTGAAGATTTTCCGTGGCTTTTGTAGAGAAATACGCACCTCTTGAAATTTTTTTATCCATTTCTTGCAACAAATCATTAATTTTCATATTTACTTTTTCAGTTTCCACCATGCGCAACGTATAGTGAGGAAAAGTTTCATCATAAGGCGCGCTCTGATTAATTTCTTCAGGAGTAGAAATTAAATGAAAAAGGTCTGCCAATAAAGAGGAGGGGTTTTTAACCTTTTCCAGAGGAATGACAAAATCCATATCAATCATATAAATCTTTAAATCTTTATCGATAAGAAGATTGCTTGGCCCGACGTCATCATTGACGTAGCCTATTTGAAGAAAGGTTTTGCTCAGCTTGGCAGTTTCTATGATTTTTTGCAGTTTTAGTGCCGCATTATTCTGGATATCAATTATTCCATTAGCCGGAACATTATATTTAAAATATTCAAAGAATGTTTTTCCATCAATAAACGGGGTTATCAGATAAATATTTTCGGATGAGGGAGTCGCGATACCATAGAGTTCTCCAAAAAGAATTTGGTCCGTTTTTTCTTTTGAAGATTGATAGGCCTCAAGTAGTTTCTTATAAGCCATTAAATCTTTCTCTGGAATGACCTTCACAATAAGATGCTCATCGGTATTTTTTTTTCTGACTTGAAAGATTTCGCGGTAAGAGTCAAAACTTTTAAGATATTCAGCCTTGATTTCCTTAGTGCCGTTTTGTTGACGAAATGTGAGAGGGGCCCCCGGCAGGTCAGAAGTTTCTTTATAAACGACAGGATTCTCCAGAGGGTCGTAATCTCCGGCGACCATCATGTTTTGTTCACGGCTGAAAATAAGCCCTTCCTGAAGATATTCCAATCTTCCCGTTAATTCTCCTAATTGATATAAATCTGTATGCTGACCATAATCAATCGTTACACGGATATAAAAATCATAATTCATAATACGGTAAGTTTTTTTATATCGTGTCCAATAAATATATCGATCAGATGTGGCGTATGGAACAATATCGCTGGGAGGTTTTTCCATAATCTCGGCACGCAGAACAAGGCCGTCGGTGTTAGGCCCCAGTTCCTGGTTTGGTGTTTCGGAAAATCGTCCGTTTTCTAACGTGTGATGGATGTAAAACATTTGAGCGTCCATTTGACAGAGAAGAGAGCGGTCTGTTTTACTTTCACAAACGGCTTCGGGAAAATCCGATTTTAAGAAATTCTGAATCTCTTTAAAAAATGGCTGCCAGGCGGGAGAGGTTTCGGCATTTCCAGATGTCTGTATTATCAAAAGCAGAAAAATAATGGTAATCAACTTACTCATTGGATTCATGAGTGTTATTTTCCTTTTCCTTCATAAACTTTTCAATAGGCGTCAGGGTTTTTTCAGCAGGATTGGTTTCCTGTCCGGAAGGTTCGTTCAGATAAACCTGAT
>JAGQKQ010000369.1 GCA_020430005.1 Candidatus Omnitrophota bacterium | reverse complement strand
TACGCTAGCCAGCTGCGCCACTCCCCGACAAAGTGGAAGTAGTATAACATAATCCTTTTTTCTTGCAACAGAAATTAGGCCCTCTCCCTTTCCTTTAAAGGCATAAATTAGGGACGTACACCTTTTCCCCCATTTTAGCTACAGGTTGTTCCTTAGGCATTTAGAAAAAGTATATCGTTTAAGCACTAAGAACCAATAAAAAGGGGGAAAAGGTGTACGTCCCTAATTTCGCTATGAATTCCCATTGATCAACACCTGAAACTCCGATATAATGTTTGCCATGGCAAAACGTCTTATTTATATCTTATTGGCCCTCACGATGTTAGGCACTATCGCCTTTTTCTACATCAACAATATTCTTTTGCCGGTGAAGGTCAAAAAAATGATCATTCAAAATGCGCCGGATCAGATCCATCGTACCGTGGACATCGGGAATATCCGTTTTTCTCCCTTCAAAGGACTGGTTTTTCAGGACATCAGAATTTACGAAAAGGGCTCTTCAACAGAGACTTTCCTGACT
>JAGQKQ010000368.1 GCA_020430005.1 Candidatus Omnitrophota bacterium | reverse complement strand
TTTAACACATTCAGAAAGAAATTACTATTAATACTATTTGCCGTAACGCTGGCGGTTGTTTCCGTGCCGTCAATGAACGCTTACGCGCAGGATGAACACGGTAATAATCCGAACGAAGATAAAGTCGAACAGCACCAGGAAGGCACGAGCAAAGTAGAGCATGAAGAGGAAGAGGACAAGCTTGATATTATAGAAAAGATCACCGACCACGATTACGTAGATTTTTATTTCCTGGGCAAGTTAGCATTACCAAAGATCCCCGCCATACACATCGGCGGTCTCACCATAGACCTTTCACCGACAAAGATGACATTTATGATGGTTGTTGCATCGATATTACTAATAATAGTAATGACGAGCGCGGCAAGAATAAATTCCAAGAACAAAGCTCCGAAGGGGCTGGGTAACCTGGTGGAAGTACTGGTGGTATTCGTACGGGATGATATAGTAGTTCCTAATATGGGAAAGAGCGGACTCCCGCTCCTGCCATTCTTCCTCACACTGTTTTTCTTCATAATGTTC
>JAGQKQ010000367.1 GCA_020430005.1 Candidatus Omnitrophota bacterium | reverse complement strand
TATTCCAAAGGCTAATTTTTGATATCTGATGTGCGATTTTTGATTTGCCCAACCGCAGGTTGCACGGCAGCGGCAGCTCCTCCGGGCACATCGCACATCGAAAATCACACATCGAATATCGCAAATCCTGCGTGCCCCCCAATTGTCATAAAACCAGCAAAGTTCAGTTCAAAGGCACCCTAACCATGAACCCATGAACCCATGAACCCATCCACCCATGAACCCATGAACCCATGAACCCATGAACCCATCCACCCATGAACCCATCCACCCATTTCACCCTGAGCTTGTCGAAGGGCACCCATCCCCTCACTCGACCACCACCATCCTGCTGCCGCTGGCCTCCTCGCAGGAAACCGATAATTGGTAAATGCCGGCCGGCAAATGGCCTATGGGCAGTTGCCGGAGCGTGGCGCCGCTGAGCAGTGTGGTTTCTAAGGTATGGACGCGCTGTCCCAGAGAGTTGAATAGCTGAATGGAAACCGTTGCGGCCTGGCTGCTGCCGAACCGGATGTTCAGGT
>JAGQKQ010000366.1 GCA_020430005.1 Candidatus Omnitrophota bacterium | reverse complement strand
AGCGTGGTAACCGATTACCGCTTGGCAAGATGCCGCTTGGTACTGTTGTATGCGGTATTGAAATGAAACCAGGCGCCGGCGCTCGGATTGCTCGCAGTGCTGGTAATAGCGCTGAAGTAGTCGCTCATGATGGTGGCTACACACAACTGAAGATGCCATCAACGGAAATTCGCCGTGTACTCTCAACCTGCTGGGCAACCGTAGGGGAAGTATCGAACGAAGAACACCGTTTGGTAAATATCGGTAAAGCTGGTCGCGCTCGTCACATGGGCTTACGCCCTAAGACACGTGGTTCTGCTCGTAACGCGGTTGATCACCCTCATGGTGGTGGTGAAGGTCGCTCTCCACGAGGACACCGCCGGCAGCGTACCAAGCAAGGACGTCCAACTGGTAAAGGTCAAAAGACCCGCAAACCAAAGAAATACTCAAACAAGTTTATTGTTCAGAAACGAAAGCCAGGTAAACTCATGCGAGGTAATAAATAGTCCACATAAAAACAGTGCTACACGCGTAGCGCTGTTTTTATAT
>JAGQKQ010000365.1 GCA_020430005.1 Candidatus Omnitrophota bacterium | reverse complement strand
AATGTCAACCAGCTTGGCCTTCTGTTTGACGAGCTCAAGAAACTCAGCGCCGCTGAGCTCAGCCTCACCCGCTGCCTTGCGGTGCGCATTCAAAGCGCTGCGCAGGAAGTACATGTTGCTGACGCCCGGCAACTCGATGGGGTACTGGAATGCCAGAAAGATACCTGCTCGTGCGCGGTCTTCCGGCTCGTCATCGATGATCGACTTGCCGTTGTACAGCACGTCGCCGCCCGTGATTTCGTAGTCCGGGTGCCCGGCGATTACCTTGGTGAGCGTGCTCTTGCCGGAACCGTTCGTTCCCATAATCGCGTGCACTTCGCCGGCGTTGATCGTCAAGTTCAGCCCGTGAAGAATCTCAGTGCCGTCGACGGAGACCGTAAGGTCTTTGATTTCAAGAAGCGGTGTTGTCATGAAACTCTCTCTCGGAAATTCGTTTTGGCGCGTATTTCGCCATCCAGCAAACTCTATCCAACTGCGCCCTCAAGCTTGACGCCCAGCAGCTTCTGGGCCTCCACGGCGAACTCCATGG
>JAGQKQ010000364.1 GCA_020430005.1 Candidatus Omnitrophota bacterium | reverse complement strand
CTCTGCTCGGCCCCAATGGAGCGGGCAAGACGACGCTCATCAGCGTCATATGCGGTTTGGTGACGCCTTCATCGGGAACGATTTCCGTCGCCGGCCATGACATCATTCGCGATTACAAGGCGGCACGCTCCACAATCGGCCTGGTACCGCAGGAATTGCATACCGATGCATTCGAAAAAGTGATCGACACGGTGCAGTTCAGCCGCGGCCTATTCGGCAAACCGCGTGACGATGCGTTTATCGAGAAAATCCTGCGGGACCTCACCCTGTGGGATAAGCGCAATTCCAAGATCATGGAACTGTCCGGTGGCATGAAGCGCCGGGTGATGATCGCCAAGGCGCTGGCGCATGAACCGCGCATATTGTTCCTCGATGAGCCGACTGCCGGTGTCGATGTCGAGCTGCGCAAGGATATGTGGAGGCTGGTGCGCCGCCTGCGCGAGACAGGCGTTACCATCATATTGACCACCCATTATATCGAAGAGGCCGAGGAGATGGCCGATCGCGTCGGCGTCATCAACAAGGGGCAG
>JAGQKQ010000363.1 GCA_020430005.1 Candidatus Omnitrophota bacterium | reverse complement strand
AAGCGGTAGTGACGGGTTTGGGCAAGCTTGCGGGTAAAGATGTAGCGATCGCTGTGACTGATTCGCGATTTATTATGGGGTCTATGGGATCGGTAGTTGGTGAAAAGATTACGCGTGCGGTGGAAGAAGCCACAAAGAGAAAGATTCCAGTTATAATTATTTCTGGTTCGGGGGGCGGGGCGCGGATGTATGAAGGCGTATTTTCTTTAATGCAGATGGCTAAAACATGCGCGGCATTATCGCGGCATAATGAGGCAGGGTTTTTGCATATTTCTGTTTTAACTAATCCAACAATGGCGGGAATTATGGCTTCTTTTGCCGGCATCGGCGATATTATAATGGCGGAGCCTAAAGCCTTAATTGGTTTTACCGGCCCACGGGTTATCGAGCAAACAATTCGGCAAAAATTGCCAGAGGGATTTCAACGATCAGAGTTTTTGTTGGCGCATGGATTAATCGATATGATTGTTGCACGTAAAGAGATGAAAGAACAGATGAGTAAGATAATTGAATATACGCATATTAATAAAC
>JAGQKQ010000362.1 GCA_020430005.1 Candidatus Omnitrophota bacterium | reverse complement strand
ATATCAAATCATGAGTTATGCGAAATATTGGGAACTGAAAAAAGCCAATGGCGAAAAAACCTCTTAAACTTGTTTTCCTCGATCGTGACGGTGTTATCAATGAATTCCCCGGTAATGGCCGTTATGTTACTAAAGTTTCTGATTTTCATTTCATTCCTGGATCCCTCGAAGCTATTCGTATATTAACAGAAGAAGGTTTTACCATTTTTGTTGTGTCTAATCAGGCCGGTGTCGGTAAAGGCATTTTCACGGAAAAGAAATTGCAGCAAATTAATAATAAAATGCTGAATGGTATTAAGAAAGCCGGTGGAAAGGTTAAAAAGGTATTTTACGCGACGGCGCGTTCTGATGAAAACTCACCAATGCGTAAACCAAATATCGGTTCCGTTCGTGCGGCTGTTAAGATGATGGGGACAACGATGGCCGCGGTCAAGAATGCTTATTTTGTTGGAGACACAGAGGTTGATATTCAAGCGGGTAAGAATGCGGGCATGAAAACGATCTTTGTATTATCTGGTCGAGAAGATTGTGTTTATATGCG
>JAGQKQ010000361.1 GCA_020430005.1 Candidatus Omnitrophota bacterium | reverse complement strand
CATCGCACCATGTTCATTTTTGTGACAGGCCGCCCGGTGGCGGACCCAATGCTTCGGGATTATACTGACGCGTGGCGGGTTTTGTTGCTAACAATGCCCTGGTGTGCGTTAGAATAATAATCTATGACGAACCATCGGCTGTTTGGGGTACGAAAGTTACGATTTTTTATAGGAGGAGTTGTAAAGGGGTGGGGAAAATGTGGTTCATGGGTTCATGGGTTCATTGGTTCATGGGTTCACTGGTTCATGGGTTCATGGGTTCATGGGTTCATGGGTTGCGGGGCGACTTTAAGTTTTGACGAGTTGCCACGACATAAAGATTTATAAAAAACGTTCTTTGACATAGGATCAAATCATAGAGAATATGGCACAGGCAAAGGAAGCTTCGCTACGCCTCAAGATCATTGCAGGCAGAGGCGAGGGAGCAAGCTATGCAGCCCTTGCTCGGGACTATAAGGTTAATTATCATACTGTAAGGACATTATGCCTTAGGTATGAAGCCCAGGGGGAAAGCGCTTTACGCCCCAATTACTCTAAGTGTGGG
>JAGQKQ010000360.1 GCA_020430005.1 Candidatus Omnitrophota bacterium | reverse complement strand
ATTGTTTCAGGAAAATGCGTTAAGGTTTGAATATACAGAAATGAATCTTTCCGCACCAACGCACATAATACAACACCCTGTTTCATTTCGGAAGAAATTCATTCTGTAAGCAGGAATCTGAAGTATCCGGACATGATTTCTGCAATCGAATAATTACTGCACATCACCATAAAAACTCAGTAATGTTTTTCCGTATTTCTTTTGTTTAGACAGAAAAAAACTACCGTGTTGTTCAGGTAGTTTTTCTTTCATATCATGTTGTACCACAATGATATAATTGCGGTGTAATATATCATAGGCTTCCAGCGTTTTCAAGGCTTTTTTTGCCAGGCCAGACAGGTATGGGGGATCAATATAAATCACATGGAATCTCTGATTTTTATCCGCTAAAAATTTTATGGCCGCGAAAGCATCCATGTTAAAAACATCATACCTTTGATTTGATTTGATGTAACTCCTTATTTCCAATAGGCTTGCGTTTTCATGAATAATTTCATACCGCTGGGGATCTTTTTCAATCATTTGCACAAACTCTGCCCCCCGTGATAAGGCC
>JAGQKQ010000035.1 GCA_020430005.1 Candidatus Omnitrophota bacterium | reverse complement strand
TTTTTGTGAGGGTGGAAGTACAAACGGCAGGGAAGAGTTAAGAATAAGAGCGGGAAGGGGAAAGAATTTTGGAAAAGGAAGGGGGGTGTGTTGGGGGCAGGGCTTAGGGGGCAGGGGTTAGGGTGTAGGGGATGGTCTATGATCCTCCCGCGCCGAAGTGCATAGTCCATCAGATCCTTGACTTATCCCAAAAACTGTGATAATTTGCTGACTTACTTCATTAAGATAACTCATTTCAAATCTAATAAATTTTCAACTCAATATAAAAAAGGAATCAATCATGGGAAAAATTTCTAAAATCAAAGCGCGTCAAATCCTCGATTCCAGGGGAAATCCGACGGTGGAAGTCGATGTTCATTTAGAAAGCGGCGTCATCGCCCGCGCGGCCGTGCCTTCAGGCGCGTCCACCGGTGAACACGAAGCCATTGAATTACGCGATGGTGATAAATCAAAGTGGATGGGCAAGGGCGTCAGCAAGGCTGTCGAAAATGTCAACGGCCTGATCGCCAACACACTTGTCGGCAAAGAAGCGGACTTCAAAGCCCTCGACAAAGAAATGCTCAACATGGACGGCACGGAAAACAAAGGTAAACTGGGGGCCAACGCCATTTTGGGGGTGTCCTTAGCCGTGGCCCGCGCGGCCGCTCAGGAGCAGGGTCTTCCTTTATATAAGTACCTTGGCGGTGACGATGCCAAGATCCTTCCGGTGCCTCTCATGAATATCATCAACGGCGGTTCGCATGCCGATAATAACTTAGACATCCAGGAATTCATGATCGCCCCGTTAGGCGCCCCGTCATTTTCGGAGGCATTACGGATGGCGACCGAAGTTTTTCATAACCTTAAAAGCATTCTGCACAGCAAGGGCTTAAGCACCTCTGTGGGAGACGAAGGCGGGTTCGCGCCGAACTTGGGCAGCAACGAAGAAGGCATTTCCGTCATTCTAGAGGCCATCGAAAAAGCCGGATACACCCCGGATAAAGATGTGTTCATCGCGCTCGACGCGGCCTCATCAGAATTCCACAAAGACGGCAAGTACGGCTATAACGGGCAGCAATTAAGCGCGGCCGAAATGGTTGATGTTTACGCCGATATGCTCAAAAACACACCGCTCATTTCTATCGAAGACGGCCTCGACGAAAACGACTGGAGCGGCTGGAAGCAAATGACCACCAAGATCGGCGGCAGCGTTCAGCTGGTGGGCGACGACTTATTTGTGACCAACGTCAAACGGCTCCAGCAAGGGATCGACCAGGGCGTTGGCAATTCGATTCTTGTAAAGGTTAACCAAATCGGTTCCTTAAGCGAAACGTTGGACGCGATCAACCTCGCGAAGGCGAATAAATATACATCCATTATTTCCCACCGGTCCGGCGAAACCGAAGATGTCACCATCGCGCATTTAGCGGTGGCCACCGGTGTTGGGCAAATTAAAACCGGATCATTATCCCGTACCGACCGTCTGGCCAAGTACAACGAACTTCTTCGGATTGAAGAAGAGCTTGGCGACAAAGCCGTTTACGCCGGCGGATTATGGGGAAAGATTTATTAATCTAGTCGCTCGTCGCTAGGGACTCGTCGCTGGTATTTAATAAAATTAAGACGTTTTTTGCGAGCAACGAGCGACCAGCAACGAGCAACTAAAATATGCTTAAGAATGGTATAATACTATTCATCATTGCTCTTTTAATATTTGTGTTTTTTCTACCGTCGTTTACCCGGATGCAGGATTTGAAAGAAAAAAACCGGGAATACGCCGCCAAAATTCTTGAACTGGAACTCAAAAATACCCAGTTAGAAGAAGAGCGCCGGTTATTAGAAGAAGATCCGGTGTACTTAGAGAAAATCGCCCGGGAAAAAATGGGCATCGCACGTGAAGGCGAAGTCATTTACAAACTCCTTCCGGCGAGCGTGATGGAAGAAAAAACTGAGGAATAACAATATCCGGTTGTGCGAGCATCACCGAACGTTCAACCCTGGCTGTCAAAAGAACAGCGGGGTGGAGCAGCCCGGTAGCTCGTCAGGCTCATAACCTGAAGGTCGCAGGTTCAAATCCTGTCCCCGCAACCAAAAATAGGCTCAAGCCAAAAAAGGCTTGGGCCTATTTTTTTGGGCGGGAATTGGTGAATGGACTCTGCAATCCGCCACGGAGTTTGGCGGATCAGGTTCCAATGCTTTTTTCATGATGGGTTATTTAAGAAGAAAAAGTATTCTACGAGTTCCCATAGGGAATGAGTACAATCTGTCCCCATTTCCATGCTTCAAAGCAATTCGTAGCATTTCAAGTCTGGGAAATTTGAAAACGACCGAATAGCTCAAGATTTTTTTGTGGAGGGATTGTCTGGAGCGAAAGCTTGCTTTCGCGGAACAAAGCCGTAATGCATTAACGCGGTTTTGCTGTTACAAGATAACCAATTGTAAATAAATCACTTACAAGCGAGTTTCTTGTGCCTAAAATTTGACTTTCAATTTTGCTGAATTTTGGTTCATTAAGGGCAATCTTGATGTAAGGTTGGCACATATTTGGCACAAAGAATGCGATTTGATTCACTGCAATAATCAAGAAATGGGTTATTGTTTACATTTGCGTGATTTATTGGCGATAAATGGTGTTTATCGTCCGCCCCCTTTTTAAGCTTTACTTAAAATATCTTTGTTGATAAAATTTAATAACTTAATCTTTTAAACGCCACCGTCTGACGGCGATTTCTGAAACGTTGTATGTTCGCTAACCACTTCTCACAGCCTAGGAGTCCTTCATGAAAAAACTCATTATTTCATTCCTCACATTGATGTTAATCATTAACGGGTTTTATTATGTTCTCACTGTTCATGCTGACGGCGGGTTGTCCACATTCCACTCTCTTTCCGCGGAAGCCGACTCTCATTCGGGGAGCGCTAATTTTAGTATTCCCATTGCTGTGACGCCGGGCCGCGCGGGGATCCAGCCGAATCTGGCTTTGCAATATAATTCAAATTTACCTAATGGTATTTTAGGTGTGGGCTGGACGATGGAAGTAGGAAAGATTCAGCGGGCGACCAAGCACGGTATTCCGACCTATGATGACATTAGTGATATGTTTGTGTTAATTCAAAACGGAAGTTCGCAGGAGCTTGTTTTGGACCCGACGACCCATTTTTTTCGTGCTAAGACCGAAGGCGCGTTTATGCGGGCGAAGAAACTTGTCGGCTCGGGCTGGGAGGTGACCGATCGGGATGGTACGACGTATTTTTTTGGCGCAACAGACGCCTCGCGTGAACGAGACCCTGATCATGCCGGGAAGGTATATAGTTGGTATATTTCCAAAGTTGAAGATGTTCATGGTAATACTATGGAGTATACCTACATTAAAGATAACAACAAAGTTTACTTAAGCCGTATTGATTACACATCTAACCCTTTGCAAGGGGCGAATTCTTTTTCTTATGTTGAGTTTGTCTATGATACCCAGCGTCCTGATAAAGGAGTTAATAAATATAGCTCCGGCTTTCTGATGCGCACAGATTTAAGGTTGTCCTCCATTAAGGTGTTTGCTGATAATGTACTACAGCGCCGCTATAATGTCAGTTATCAGATCAGCGCTGTCAGCGGACGGTCGTTATTGACAATGGTAACACAGTTTGATGCCTTTGACAGCGAAGCCTTTCCTTCGGTTCTATTTGACTACCAGCAACTGGCCAAAGAAAATACGCACTTATACAACGTTGTTCCTCAGGAGACCGAAGCGGTATCGGGGGATAATTTGTGGAATGTCCGTTATGGTCACATTGAACTATTACATGAAAATGTTTATACCCTGTTTCCCCGGGCAGGCGGCTACGCTAACGCGGGATATTACGCGCCGGAGAATTATTTGGCCGAATGGGGAGATGTTCACACCGCCCAAAATAAAAGTATCGACGGTTTTAATTGGTCGCAGAATGCATCGGGGCAAGTGCACCTAACGGCTGAGCAGGATACGCATGTCTATCTGTGGACGTATATTTTTGCCGCATCACCTACCACAGTATCTGTTTCAGCATCCGGTGATGTTATGAGTATGTATATTCAAGGAGATTACGAAAATGAACTGCGCGGCAACACTTTTCCACGCGATATTACGCTCGAAGCAGGATACAATTTAATCGAAATGACCGGATATAATCAAAATCAGGCGTATGCTATTGATTTTGATACAAATATCGCCACGGCTTCCAATGTCACATTGATGCATTCGAAGCAGTACATTAAGCCAACCTTATCAGGAGACTTTAACGCGGACGGGCTGGTGGACGTGGCGACATTTATACCCGCGGATGGAGTGGTTAAAGTGTTGTTATCCGGCGGTAATCTTTTCTTACCGGAGAGACAATGGTTTTCAGGCGTTGATGAGAACGACACCGTGCTGGCCGGCGATTTTAATGGTGATGGCCGGGCGGACATTAGTATCTTTACACCATCGACCGGCAATTGGAGGGTGGCTTTTTCCGATGGTGAAAAATTTAATGACCAGGGTGTGTGGCTCAATAATTTTGGTGTTGATGAAGAGCCTTCTCTGGCCGATTTTAACGCAGACGGTAACCAAGATATTTACACCTTTTACACATCGGGAACAAAAAAATATATCAGAACAGCCATAAACAATGGTTCAGGATTTAATGCTTCCGTTAGTGGTATTGAAGTGGGGAATCAGTATGACATTACGTTTGGAGCCGACTTTAATGGTGATGGGCAATTGGATTTTTGTGCTTTCGATAAAACCGTCGGAGAATGGACGATACGCCAGAATTTAGGAAAGAGTTCGTTAACATTAACCACGCTGGCGACTGTAACCAACTTTGCCGCTGACAAAAATCCTGTCATTGCCGATTTTAATTATGATGGTATGACGGATTTGGGTTATTTCGATGCCGGAAAAATCAAGTACCGTGACTCCAAAGGAGACGGCACTTTTGGTTTAGAAAAAGAACTTCCGGTTACATTTAATATTACCGCCGGGAATGCGCAAGTACAGGTCGCTGATCATAATGGGGACACATTAAATGACTTTACGGTAAGCGCAGGGGTTGGAGGAAGTGAAGGTATTGACATTGCGTACTCGGATGGTACTGCGCCTGATTTGTTAGCGCAGGTTAATAATGGTCTGGGCGCGACGACAGAGATCACATACGCGTTAGGCGGATCAACCTGTCCGTTAACCACATTGCCTTTTCCTATCCAGGTTGTCGACACGATTACCAAATCAAACGGCATTGGTGATACCTATATAACACGCAATGAATATAAAGCCGGTGTGTGGGATGCCGAAGACCGTGAGTTTCGCGGGTTCGGGATGGTTCGGGTCTTTGATATTGAAGGCCATTATACAGAAACCCATTATCATACAGGTGATACTTTAAAAGGACGGATTGATTATCAGGAGATTTATGACAAGGATGGTAATTTGTTTAGCAAAACCGTTCATCACTGGAGTACTCCACAAAGCATTTCACCGGGGGCGGACTTTATTTATTTACAGAAAAAGCAAAATTATGTTTATGACGGAGATCCGGCTAATCCGCGTTGTACTGCTGAAGTTTTTGAATATGGGGAATCTCCTCAATACGGCAATCTAACAAAAGCCCATCAATTAGGGGAAGTTAATTGCGCCGACGGAAGTAAGGTCGGATTTGATGATCATGAACGCATCATTGAAACAACATATATTAATAATAGTTCAAAATGGATTCTTGGCCTGCCACAGATCGTGACAGTCAGAGATAAAACCGGCGCCGTCATACGACAAACAATTTTTGAATATGGTGCTGACGGCCTTTTAGAAGCAAAGGTAGAGGACGCGGGGACAGGTGTCGCGGCGGATAATCCGCGTGTCGAATATGATTATGACGGATTTGGTAACTTAACGGAAACACGTGATCCTAAGATGTATCCGACCAACATAACATATGATCCCCTTTACCACATGTTTCCACTGGAAACAGAAAATGCGTTGGGATTTAGTGTTGTGAATGAATATTACGGGGTTAACGGCGTGGCGCAAAATAGTGGTGATGGATATTTTGGGTTATGGGGGCAGCTAAAAAGTACGACGGATCCTAATGAAAAAAAGGGAACGCGCGTTTATGATGCTTTTGGCCGGATTATCAAGACGATTTCGCCATTAGATTCTCTATTATATCCAACCGTCACTAAAGAGTATCAGCTGACGCAGACCTATTCATCCGTGACTACCAAACAACGTGTCAAGCATGGGGAAAACCAAACGATTGATACCGTTGAATATTATGACGGGTTGGGACGTGTGAGCTTGGTGAAAAGCAAGAGCAGAACACCGGGCGTTTATCTGGTTGGTGAACAAACAGTCTATGATAATAGGGGTTTACCTATAAAGAAATATTTACCGCGTTTTACCAGCAATCCTTTTGAAAGTATCCCTGCGGACCATCCTTTTGTCGAGGTTGAATATGACGCGATGGGGCGTGTGGTCAAGACCATTCAACCCAAAGATGATCCGGCTCTTCCTGATTTTTATGCCAGTATGGAATATGATAAGTGGACAACTAAGGCAATTAATGAAAATGGACATAAACAGGAAAGTGACTTTGATGCGTATGGCCGTCTAATTGAAAAACGGGAATACACAGGAGCAGATGGACGGGCAGCCGCCTATGGATATCCATCGGCGGCTTTTCAGATGTACGCGAGAACGCAATATCAATATGACGTTAAAGGAAATCTGGAAAAAACGATCGATCACAAAGGTAATGAAACCATAATCACGTATGACCGGCTAGGGCGCAAAAAAAGTATTAATGATCCTGATATGGGATTCTGGATGTATGACTATGACCTTAATAGTAATTTGATTAAACAAACCGATGCAAAAGGACAGTCCATTGCATTCCAATATGATCAATTGAACCGCTTGAAAAAGAAAATTGATCAAGCCACCGATGAAGTGCTGGCAGAGTATTCCTATGACGGATTGACAGCAAACAACGAACAAGGCCGTCTTAGAAGTGTTACCTATAAAGAAGATGCGGTTGATTTTGTGTACGATGACTTGGGTCATGAAATTGAATCGGTCAAAACAATTAATAATTTTTCAGCCCATATTGCGCGTGATTACGACGCGCTTGATCGAGTAACGAAGATTGAATATCCTGATCAAGAAAATATTTATTACCAATATGATGTGGCAGGGCAAATACAGGCGATCAGTAACACGCCGGATAATTTACCCGAGGTGGTGGCATGGGATGAAGCAGATCCGGATCCGATTCCCGTTAATCTTGTGATTTTGTGGGACGAATACGATAATCCCGGTCCGGGATGGAGTGAGATTACCGATTACGAGCGCTTTATCAAAATCGCGTCCACTCCGGGTGTATTGGCTGGTTCTTCCGCCCATACTCACGGGATAAGTGGACAGCTCTTAACATCGAACGTTGATACGGCGGATGGTGGGGATAGTACATCAAATTGTACACAATTTAATCACGGGCACGCTGTGACAGGGCAGCAAACGGATAGTTCCGCAGCAATTTTTCCGCGCAACTATCATGTGCGACTTTTTAGAAAAAATAATACGACAGTGGAAACGGAGTTTCCAAAAGGAGCGATTATCTTATTTGATTCGGCATCTATTCCGACGGGATGGCAGGCTGTTAATCAAGACGGATATTATATTAAAGTCACTGATACATCTGTTGGTAGTCGGGAAGGATCTTCCCATCGGCATGCTTTTAATGTTACATCTAATACCACAACCACACCAACTACCGATTGCGGCTCACTGGATTCTGTTTTACCCACACACGCTCTCAGCAATCATACGCATAATGCTATTGGTGTCACAGAAACAGCTGACTTAAATGGATGGGAATTGAACCATGTTAAGTTTCAATTTATTAAAAAGGTGGGTCCGGGGAATGTGATTGAGGATCACAACAGTTACGCTTACGCATTATTTTATGACGCCTCCACGCCGGTATCAGGCTGGGCAGATGTAACAAGTTCTTATGAAGGGCGTTATTTGAAATCGGGATTAGGCTCCCCCAGTGTTGGAGCGGCGGCTAATTTACAGCATACACATACTATTATCAACGGCATATCAGGATATAAAAACGGGCAGGGCGTTGCTTATGGCGGATATCATCGTAATTTTATTAAAGATCACCAACATGAATATGCATTAACAGCGGCTATCTCACCGCCATTGACTGAAGTGCCACACAGGACATTTCGATTAATCCGCAAGAAAATGTATACTTTGTCGCCAGTTATTCAGACCTCCTTTCATCGCGGCATGCCAAAGCCATTGAATCATATTCAAATGGCACACAATGGGAATGGCGGTGTGTTGGAGAAAAATTTATCACCAGCCGCACTTATACGTACTATTTTAAATTGGACGGAACAATATGTTCTAGGTGTAGAACCCGCTTATGCCCAAACGGGTGGAGCAGAGATGATTACTCCGGTCAATGGAACAACCTTCACAACGACAAATATCACCTTTTCATGGACAACGGGGGTCAATGTCGACGAATATATATTATGGATTGGGAACAGTGCCGGGGCTGCAGATGTTTTTAAACATCCGACGGGTATTACAGCCACTTCTGAAACATTTAGTTCTTTACCTTTAACCGGACATCCTTTGTATGTGCGGTTGTGGTCCAGTATCAATGGAAGCTGGAGTTATAATGATTATGTTTATCAAACACAGGCGGGAGGCGGTGCCGGTGAGCCGCCAACGATGGCTAGCCCTGCCAACGGAACAACATTAACAACAGAGAGTGTCAATTTTACATGGACGACAGGAACGAATGTTGAAGCATATGCTTTGTGGGTGGGAACAACATTTGGTGGAAAAGATATTTTTAAACATCCAGCGGGTGTGACCACAACTTCCGAAATCGTGAATAACATTCCTTTAACAGGGAATCCTGTATATGTCCGTCTGTGGGCGAGCATCAATGGCAACTGGAGCTATGATGACTATACCTACCAAACACAGACGGTGGTTTCTGATACTATCGCTCCCAGCCAACCGACAAATCTTTCGTTTTCCGATAAAACGGCAACAACGGTTACTTTAACATGGAGCGTCTCAACCGATAATGTTGGTGTCACTGGATACAGAGTTTATCGCAATGGCAGCTTTTTAATCACAGTCACAACACCGACATGCACGAACACAGGTCTTCTGGCATCAACCACATATCAATATGAAGTCAGTGCGATAGACGCGGCAGGTAATGAGTCTGTAAAATCAGCGGTATTAGAAGTTATAACAGATCCATTATTAACCGTTACGTTAAATAGCGTGGTGGCTGGTGATTCTCAGGTTGAGCTGGGCTGGGCACCGGTCACAGGCGTTTCCGGGGTAAGTTATACGGTTAAGTACGGACAATCGCCTGGAAGTTATACAACGACATTACCTGTCGGTGATGTGACGCAATATACCGTAACCGGTCTAACGAATGGTGTTGATTATTACTTTGCCGTCTCAGCAACAAGCGGAGGTGTTGAAGGTGATAATTCGAATGAGTTGGCGGGAAGACCGCAAGCGAGTGGTGTCTCGTCGTATGAAGACTTTACGGGCTATATTGAAAATGATCCAAGTTCGACAGTTACTATTACCAATGAGTGCATTGCGTTTTCTAATATTGAAAGTATCAACACGAACACCTATGTTTATAAGGCGCATGCCGGCTTAGGCAATTTTATCCATCAGTTTGATTCCCGTATGGGGCTGTCACAGAATTGGAGTGGTCCGATGGCGATCTGGGGAGTGTCGGATACGCCGGGTGCGGCGTATGACCTGTGGAATGATGGGTTGATTGTAACTACCCATACAGGCATGCAATTTATAGGGGGTTACTCGTTATTATCAGTGGCAGAAGTCAAGGGAGGTCAGGTTACAACACTGGCAAACTTGTCAAAAACGTTGAACCGTTTTGTGCGTTATTATTTTGAAATTGAGCGGACAGGCGCTGTCGTAAAGGTAAAAGTCTATACCGATGAAGAGCGGTTAAATTTATATGATGAAATGGAAGTGACCAGTACGGTTACAGGAACAATGAGTTATCAGTATGGTTTTGCAACACGAAACAATAACGTGGCTGACCGGTTGATGACAGGTGACGTGTGCCATTTAGTTTTAGGAGAAAGTGTCCAAACAATTGACGCGCCGGTGCTTAACAGCGCAACACCGGGCAACACAAATGTTGCCCTTAGCTGGTCGGCTGTTAGTGATGCTGAAGGATATAAAGTGCATTGGGGAACAACTAGCGGTTCATATACATATACGGAAGATGCCGGACTGACAACATCAACGACGATTGACCAACTGACAAACGATGAAGCGTTATTTTTCGTTGTGACGGCGTATAAAAACGCGGGCGCGCTAGAAAGCGGTTATTCCAATGTAAAATCAGCCACGCCATTTGATCCACTCGTTACAGATGATCCAACGCTGATTGTCAAAGATATTGAATATAACGCGGCCGGACAAAAGACAAGGATCGAATATGGAAATGGAACCATCACAACGTATGAATATTCAAGAACGTTTCGGTTACAGCGTATCCTTACTAACGATGAAAATGGCATTGTGATTCAGGATCTAAAATATACTTACGATCCGTTAGGGAATATTCTCACCATTACCGATGATTCGCTCAATGGAACAGATGACCAAACGTTTAAATACGACGAACAGAATCGTTTGCGTGAGGCCAACGGGTCCTACGGCCAAAAAGTATACGGCTATGATGAAATCGGTAACATTACACTCAAAGACGGAAAATCGTATGAGTATGACAAGATCGATGCCGGTGCACACGCGGTCACAGCGACGGATAACGGATCAACGCGCACAACGTTTACCTATGACGGCAATGGTAATATGGCGACTAAACAAGTCGGTTCGACCATTACGTATTACACGTATGACATTGAAAACCGTTTAATAAAAGTAGAAAAAGATGATGGCGCTATTACGGAAGTTGTAGCAACGTACGTCTATGATGGTGATGGGGGCCGTACGCAGAAAATTGTTGGTGGCGACCTTTCCATTCAGTTTGTTGGCGCGCTTTATGAGCGTCAAGGACTGCGCGAAACAAAGCATATCTTTTTAGATACTGAACAAATCGCTTCGATTACAGACGGGAAGTTTACCTATATTCATACAAACCACTTAGGCAGTACAAATGTGTTGACTGATAAAGATGGTGTTGTCAAAGAAATCATTGAATACACTCCGTTTGGAAGTTTTGCACGGAGGGACAAAGTTAACGGAACCGCCGAAGAGTTAGTGTGGCATCATTTCACACAGCATTTCACAGATGATGAGAGTGAGCTTATTTTTATGAAGGCTAGGTATTATAATCCAGAGTTGGGACGGTTTATTACGCCCGATACCATTGTTCAAGACCCAACAGGAAGCCCTCAAACATTTAATCGCTATAGCTATGTCGGGAATAATCCGGTTAATTTTGTTGACCCAAGTGGGCATTTTCTTGATTTCTTGGTTTATATTTTTCAAGCCGTCGCCTCTTTTATTGCTGCGAATGCGGCAACTATTGCAACGGGGGCTATTATTGGAGGCGTATCATCAGTGGCGATGGGGGGTAATTTTTGGCAAGGCGCACTAAGTGGAGCCGTTAGTGGAGCTGTTTTTGCGGGATTAAGTCCTGGAATTAACGCTTTATCTGAAGGTCTTGTTAGGGGGGTGACAGGCACTGTGGGCGAGTTATCTTCAGGCGCGTTTTTGGTGAGCGACACGATTGCAGCAGTGATTTCCGGATCAGCTTCAAGCGCGGCATCAGCCGCCTCCATAGGAGGTGATGTGGGGACTTCGGCTTTAACGGGAGGTTTGGTTTCAGGAGGGCTTGTGTTTTTAAGAGGTACGGCGAAAATATTACGTCAAAAAATGGTCGTACAATCATTAAAGAATAATTCAGGCGGCGACAGTGTGGGATTTTTTGGTGATGGTTTCAAACTAGGAGGATTTCGAATTAGGGTGGAAAAAGTGAAGACTTGGTATAACAGCATTATTGGTTTTAATTTAGGAGGGCCGCAAAACGGACAAGGCGAATTAGGTTTTACTCTTTTTGGATTTGATTTTGCTATTAATTATTCAAAAGGGTCGTTTCCAGATTATCTTGTGGAGATGTATGCAGGGCCTCATGATTTCTTGAATAGTTGGACTTATGTATCATCAGGACCAAATATTGGGAATTTACGTAATTTATCTGGGGTTGAAAGCTTTATCTCCGCTTTTACCAACGTATTGAATGTTGCGG